>JBOFXM010000114.1:0-1114 GCA_051654165.1 Metamycoplasmataceae bacterium | reverse complement strand
TCATCTTCACATTAGTGATGATGTCTTTTTTTGTTATTATTGGTTCGATTACAGTTCCTGGAGTAGATATTGTTCAAGGTCAAAATTTAGATCCTAATGATTTTTTTGGAATCCTAAATACAATTGGTGGAGGTGGATTACGAAGATTCTCGCTTGTCGCTTTAGGAATAAGTCCTTTTATTTCAGCTTCAATTATTATGACATTCGCTCAAACCAAATTATTTCCACCGATTTATCGTTTATCTCAATCAGGACCAGCAGGTCGAATTAAGATTAATTACATTACAAGATTATTAACATTTGTAATTGGTGCAATTCAAGCTCTTGTTTTAACGCAATCTTTACAAACTGGAACAATCGGTTTCGTCGAACTTTCTTCAGGTTTTGATCAAGTTTGATTTGTTTATCTTGTTCTACCATTAGTTTTAATTGCAGGTTCTTTCTTATCGGTTTTTATTTCAGAACAAATCACTAATAAAGGAGTTGGAAATGGAACATCCTTATTAATTTTAACTGGAACAATTATTGCCTTACCGCAAATTTTCACTTCTGCTTTTCAAAAAATGATCCCATCTGATTCAACAAATTCTGAATTATTAACTGGAATAGTTTATTTTATTTTATATTTATTAGCATTTGTTTTAATTATGTTTATTATTAATTTTATTTATCAAGCTGAAAGAAAAATCCCAATTCAACATACAGGTTCTGGAAGAAGTCGAAGTGTTAAAGAACTTTCATACTTACCTTTAAAAATTAATGCAGCAGGAGTAATGCCTGTAATTTTCGGAATGTTAGTTACTTCCTTTCCTTTAATGATTATTAATTTTGTTGCTGGTTTTTTGGATCAAAATTATTTAACGGTTATTTGATTTCAAGATAATTTTGTTTTAACAGCACCAATTGGACTAGTCATATTTTCAGTTTCTATTTTTCTATTTACAATTGTTATGGGACTTCAACAATCAAGAATTGACAAAATAGTAGAAGACTTTCATCGTAACTCAACATTTATTCCAGGAATTAGACCAGGAGAACAAACTGAAGATTATTTAACATCTATTGTTATGAGATTATCTGTTTTTTCAGCTTTCTATTTAACAATTTTAGCTTC
>JBOFXM010000113.1:0-2597 GCA_051654165.1 Metamycoplasmataceae bacterium | reverse complement strand
TATTTGTTTGTTCCAAATGAGTATTCAAGTTATAGTTACTTATTTTTAGCTGTTCCATATTTAGGAACATTAATAACAATGACTATATTTGGCAAGAAGTCCGTCGCACCAAAAGCTGTTGGAATTCCATATGATAAATCTTTAAGGTAGCTTAAAGTAATAATTTTAAATCATGAAATATAGTAATAAAATGTCAATTAATAATGAATAATTTAACTTAGTGACATTATATTTTATCTCACTTTTTCCATTAAATGTTATAATTATACATATTTAAATAAGGAAATGATTTTATGGATATATCAACATTATCAGAAAATGTCATTAAAAATCTATCAACTATCCCAGGAATCCTGGGATTTTGTAATATTGATGACACCAATCGAGAATTGAAAGATTCAAAGTCATGATCTAAAGCCGTTTCATTAACTTTAAATGATAAAATAGTGAATCTTAATGTTGCAATTATTATTTCAATAGATTCAACAATTAATAATATTTCTAAACAAATTAAAGAACAAGCAGTGTTTGATTTTAAAAAAATGGGCTATGTCTTAGGTTCACTTAACATTTATATAAAAGGAGTTAAATAATGAATAAAATTCTTACTAATGATTGAAAATCAGCAATTATTTCCGGTTCAAATAATATGCAAAATAATAAAAATCGAATTAATTCTCTTAATGTTTTTCCTGTTCCAGATGGAGACACTGGTACAAACATGTCTTCAACTATCAAAAAAGCTGCAGATTCAATTCAAAAACTTGAAACTAATAAATTAAATGATTTATTACAAGATATTTCCAAAAACATGCTACTTGGAGCGAGAGGAAATTCTGGAGTTATATTATCTCAGATTTTTAAAGGTTTTGCAATTGGTTGAAAAAACCTCGAAAAAATTGAACCTGAAGATGTTATAAAAGGATTTAAAGAGGCTGCTAAAATGGCATATGCTTCTGTAATAAACCCTATTGAGGGAACAATTCTTACAGTTATTAGAGAAACATATGAAAATTTAGAAAAAAATATAACATCAAATATGGATATTATCCAAATATTCGAATTAGCTTTACAATTTGCAAGAGTAAGTTGTGATAACACTCCAAATTTATTGGCGGTTTTAAAAGAAGTTGGTGTTATTGATTCAGGTGGTGAAGGATTAAATATCATTCTAGAAGGAATGTTAAAATCTTTCAAGGGTTCCCCTGTTGAGATTTCATTTGAAGAAGTTCAAATGGAAAAATTTACTGGTGAATTAGAAATTTATGATGGAGAATTTGGTTATTGCACAGAATTAATTGTTAAATTAAAATCAGTATCTAAATTTAATAAAATTGAATTCATTAAAGGTTTATCAAGATTAGGAAATTCTGTTGTTGTTGTTCAAGATGAAGAAATTGTTAAAACACATATTCATACTCTTAAACCTGGACAAGTATTAAATTATTCTCAAAAATTTGGTGAATTTGAAGCTATAAAATCTGAAAATATGACTATTCAAGCAAGTGACACCAAAGCTGATACTGCTGCAGCGAATCAAAACAAAATGGTTGAAAAGAAAACTTCTGCTATTATTTCATGTAATAGTGGATCAGGCATCATTGAATTAATGAAACAATATGAATGTGATTATATTATTGAAGGAGGTCAAACTAACAATCCTTCTGCACAAGATATTATTGAAGCTATTAAGTATGTAAATGCAGATAATATTTTTATTCTTCCCAATAATTCTAATATTATTTTGACAGCACAACAAGCTTCAAAAATCATAAAAAATAAGAATATAAAGGTTTTACCTACCAAAACTCAAATTGAAGGAATTACAGCAATGCTTAATTTTTCTTCAGATTTAAACTTAAATGATAATTTAGAAGAAATTGAATCAGCTCTAAAAAATCTAGTTACAGGGCAAATTACTGTTGCTACTAAAGATACCAAAATAGATAATGTTAGAATTAAAAAAGATGAATATTTAATGATGATAGAAAACAAAATTATTGGATGTAAAAAAAATATTATTAAAGCAGGTGAAGCTCTTATAAAAGAAATGCTTTCAAGAAAAGAAAATCCTGAGATTATTATTATTTATTATGGAGCTGATGCCTCAAAATTAGATGCAAATGAACTTGAGAAATATATTATGTTAAATTATGATGTTGAAGTTGAAATTCATAATGGTGATCAACCAATTTATAATTTCCTAATTAGTGTGGAATAGAAAGAGCAAATATGAGCAATATAAAAAGAATAGCTTTTGATGTAATGGGTAGTGATAATGGTCCTGCTGCAGCAATTACTGCTGCAATGGATTTTATTAAAAAATATGATAATTATTCAATAGTATTAGTTGGCGATGAAACAATTATTAATGAAACTTTAATACCGATGGAAAGAATAACTATTGTTAATAACACAAATGTTGTTAGTAAAACTTCAAGTTTAAGGCATGCTTCTTCTGAAGATAATTCAATGAATACAGCATTAAATCTTTTGAAAGATAATGCAGTTGATGCATGCATTTCACCAGGTGATTCTGCAAGATTAATGTCATCGTCTATTTTTATATTAAAAAGATTAGAAGGAATTAGTCGTCC
>JBOFXM010000112.1:0-3484 GCA_051654165.1 Metamycoplasmataceae bacterium | reverse complement strand
GTCTAAAAGAGAAGCAAGAGAATTCATGTCAAGTAATGCTATTTTGATAGATGGAAAAATAGTAACAAATGAAAATGATAAAATAGTTGCAACGAATTTTGATCAAAAATATTTATTAATTAAAAAAGGTAAACGTTCTTATTTTATAATTAAATATTAAATAAAAATGTATTTTTTAATATATAAATAAACTAGTTTTGCCAAAATTTAATCCAATTCTTGATAATCATCATAGTATTCATCATATGATTCATAAAAATTATCATTATCAATAATTTCTTCATTATCATTTGAATTTGTAGATTGTTCTTTAATATATTTTTGATTATCTCACTTTAATTGTTTTTCTTGCTGAGACAATAACAATCTTTTTCTTTTTACTGAGTTTCAATCTAATGTTCATAAAGTGATATGCATTATAATTAATACGCCACCTACAATTATTACATTCTTCGCAACTGTTCTAGGTCATGTAGGAATAATTACTTCATCAATATATTCGATAATTGCAATTTGTTCTTCTGTAAATCCAAGATTAGAAACAATATCTTTGTACATAACAGAAAGTTCAATAACATTTAATAAAACAGTATTTGAGAAAGCATTATTTCCTATCGAAAAATTCTTTTTTCTTTCAATTCTAATTGAAGAAATATCAGTATTTTGAAATGCTTCATTATCAATGGCATCATATTCAGAAATTTCTTTTCAAGATATTATTGAACTTTTTCTTAACAATTCTTTTGCAATAATTTTATTGATTATTCCTACTTTAGGATAATCATCTCAAATAATTGAATCTCATTGACTTTGAGTAAAGCCATAATTGGGAATTGTCGAACCTGCATCTACATATAAATGATATGGCAAAGTTATTAAGTTAAGTGATGAAGTATTTAAAAAAGCATTATCAAATATATCAATCACTTTATTTGGAATCTCAATAGAAGAAAGAATTAAATTTTCAAATGTATAAGAGTCTATTCTTGTAACCTTAGGAGCATCTAATGCTCAATCATCTAAAGTGATCGAAATCTTATTTTCTCATCCAATCTTGATAAGTTCATTTTTTGTTAAAGTTTGTCCTTGGAATGGAATATCTCTTCATGTAATTGCATTTCATTGCCCTTGAGTGAAGCCATATAAAGGAATTAACGATTTTTGTTTTAGAGTGACAAGCATTTCAATCATGCCACCTTGCAATAGAATAGTGTCTTGAAAAGCATTATTGCCAATTTTTGTTACTGAATTAGGCAGATTAATAGATGTAATTCTTGAATTATTAAATGCATTATTGCCAATCTCTACTAATTCAGATGCTGGTTTTATTATTATTGATGATAAAAAGGATGTATTATTAAAAGCATTATCACCAATCAAAGTTACCTTGTTGGGAATTTCAAGCGATTCAATATTAAAATTTTCAAAAGCTTGATTATCAATTATTGTGACATTGGGAGCATCATTCATTCAATCTTGTAATGTAATTATTGATTTTATATTTCATTCTAAATTTTCAACATCAGTTTTGGTTAAAATTTTACCTTCAAATTGTTTATTGTTTAAATTTAAATTATTATCCAATATATTTTCATTAGTCATTTTAAGATCATTATCTATATTATTTGATATAAAAGTAGTTTTGAGATGATTGTCATTATTAGCAACAACAAGTCCAATACTTAAAATTGAACTAAAACCAATCAATAATGAAGATGTAATTAAAGTGTTCTTTCAGTTTTTTTTAGATTTCATATTCTACCATCCAATTTAATCATTTTTATTGTGATATCTAAAGAATCAATCGTCAATGAATGAATAACAAATAATAAAAATTATAACAAAAAAATAGACACAAATTTCAAATTATAAAAAATATGATTTGAGAAATTAATATCTTTATAAAAATAAATAAGAAATATAGTGGTCTTAATGACACCAAATATATTTTTTGAATTATTTATTTACTCGCTTTTTTCAATTTTTTTCAATACAAAAATCCACCAATACCAATTGCGATAACTGCTATACCACCAAGAATAGATCCAACTATTATACCCGTATTATCACTCGAATTTTTAGTAGTATATTTGATGTTTTCTAATTGTTTTTCAGAGAAACCAAAATCTTTTACAACATTCTTGTAGTTTATATCAAGAGTAATTTTTTCCAATGAACCAGTATCTTGAAATGCATTGTCACCAATAGTAAAATTTTCTTTAAATTCAATTGTTAGTTCTGTAATTTCAGTATTTTTAAAAGCTTCATTTTCAATTCCACTATAAGACTCAAGATCATTTCATGTAATTATTGAAGTTTTTCTTAACATAAAATGAGCAAGATTTGTATTTACCTTACCCGTTTTTGGAATGTTAGTTCAAATAATTGAATCTCATTGTTGTTTTGTAAATCCATAAAAAGTTGATTCTATTGTATATAAGTCATAAATCATGGTAATTGAATTCAATAAAGGAGTTCCTTGAAAAGCATCATTACCAATTTTCTCTACTGTGACAGGAACATTAATTGTTGTTAGTAATGCTGCATTTTTAAAAACACTGCCACCAATAGTTCCTAAAGTTGATTTATCATCAAAAATAATTGTTTCAATATTAGAAGATTCAAATAAAGAACTTTCCAAAATAGTAACATTTGTCGGAATTGTAATAGTCTTTAATGCTTTTGTACCTCTAAAAGTATAGCCACCAATTTTTGTTACTGCATTAGGAATAAGAATGTTTTCTAGTTGTGCTGCATTTCTAAAAACCTCATTTCCAATTGCTGTCAATGATGAATTATCTCCAAAATTAATTGTATTAATCTTAGATCCCTCAAATAAATTATTAGAAAGTGATGTGATATTAGCTGGAATTGTAATTGATTTTAACATTGAATAACTAAAAGCTGCTTGACCTATAGAATTAATAGATTCTGGTAAGGAGATTATTAATTCATTAGCAGTTGGTAGAGTTCCAGGCGCATTAGCAAATGCTTGATTTCCAATAGATTCTAATGTTGATTCTTCTTCAAAAGTTACTGTTTCTAATGATCCTGAATTAAAAAATGTTGCATAATTAATTTTCTTTATGGTTGCTGGAATTTCAATACTAACAATTGTATTATTAAATGAAAAAGCAGCATCTTGCGCTCAACCACCTGTGGCTTCAGGACTTATTTCAATAACATTAGGAGCGTCCCTTGTTCAATCTTCAAGAGTAATTATTGTTTTTGTGTCTCAACCAATATTTTTAACATCATCTTTAGTTAAAATCGTACCTTGAAATGTATTTAATGTTGTATTAGATTGAGTAATTTTAGATTCTAAAGAATTTTCTATTTTCGAATTATCATTACTTATAAAATTAGTAATAGCTAAACTAGTACCTAATATTCAGGTTAACCCTATTATTGATAGAGATCCAATCATAATGTTTTTGTTTTGATTTTTAAATTTCATATTTTCACTTTCCAATTCAATAATTTT
>JBOFXM010000111.1:0-6893 GCA_051654165.1 Metamycoplasmataceae bacterium | reverse complement strand
TTAAAATTGTTTATAACTTTTTGACCAGAAATAGTTTCTTCAACAAATCCATTTAATTCTCCAATATAAACTTGTTTTTTCAAAAAATTGGGTTGAGCTTTTTTTAGAATAAAGAATATGAATGAAAATTGAAATGGGGCTATTCCAAGAATAATTAATGCAAGATATGGCGAAAAAATAAACATTGATATTAACATTAATATTATTTGAAAAAAATTAGTTAGAAATTGGGTTACATTTTGTGTCAATGCATTGGTTATATTGTTAACATCATTTGTTAACTTAGACATAATATCACCTGAGGGTTGACTATCAAAATAGGAAAGCTTTAATTCCAAAATTTTTGTGAACAAATCATTTCTTATTTGTTTTCCTATTTTTTGAGCTAATTTCGTCATTATGAAAACTTGAATAATGGATATCATAAGAAATAATACATATCCGCCAATAATTAATAATGTATAAAGCAATATGATGTTCGTGTCAATAGTTGAAGTCATTATATGTTTAGTAATATAGTCTGTAAAATAAAGTTGTCCAAAAATAGCGGCTGATAAAATTGATGTTGTAATGAAAGTTGTAGAAAAAATTATTATAGTTTGAATTTTATAATTCTTCAAATAATATCAAATAAAAGATAAATTCTTTTTAATGTCTATTTTAGGAGGTTTCATGGTAGCTGATTTTGACATTTTAATTCTCCTCTATAATTTCTTGGACTTTATCAGATCCTAATTGAGATATAGCAATATCACGATATATATCATTATTTTTTAAAAGATTATGATGTGTATCGAAACCATTAATTTTACCACCTTCAACAACAATAATTCTGTCTAAATTTTCAACTGAAGAAATTCTTTGAGCAACTATAATAGTAGTAGCATCAGTAGCTGATTTAATATTTTTTTGCACTTTCGCTTCTGTAACATTATCTAAGGCACTTGTTGAATCATCAAATATCATGATTTTTGATTTTTTAGCAATGGTTCTAGCTATTGAAATTCTTTGTTTTTGCCCACCTGAAAAGTTTTTTCCACGCTGTTCAACTAATGAATCCAATTGACCTTCTTTTTTAGAAATAAATTCTCAAGCTTCACCAATTTTTGCTGCTTCTTCAATTTTTATATTTTTTTCCTCTTCAGGAAGATCAGAACTAATTCCCATAGCAATATTTGATTTAATTGTTCCTGAAAATAATGTAACCGTTTGCATAGCCATTGCCACATTTTTGTTCAATTCATTAAAACTTAAATCTTTTATATTAATTCCATCAATTAAAATATTTCCTTCCGATGGATCAAATAATCTTCCAATAAGATTTATTAATGTTGATTTACCTGAACCTGTTCTTCCAATAATACCAACATGCTCTCCAGGATTAATGGTTAAATTTATTTCCTGTAAGGCAGGTGCAGAATCTTCATAAAATTTATAAGAAACATCTTCAAATTTAATTTCACCATTAGTAATTGCATATTCATTGTCATCTTTATAAACAATTGAATTCTTTCATGCAAAAATTTCTTTAATTCTCTTAATTGAAGGAATGGATCTTGAAACTTGAATTAAAACCATAATCATAGTTATTAAACCAAAAAGTACATTCATCAAAATACTAATAAATGGGGCCACCATAGTATAATCTGCTAGTGTCCCAAGAGCAGCAGTAGTTAATACTAATATTATTGATATATTTATTCCAGATTGAATTAATGGCATAACAACACCTAAAACTTTAAAAGCTCTTGTAGCAGTAAAAGCTAATGCTTCATTACTTTCATGAAAATTTTTCTTTTGATTTTCTTTTAAATTGAAAGCTTTAACGACTCTAATTCCTAAAATTGATTCTCTCATATTTTTATTGATTGAATCTGTATTTTTTTGTGATTTTGTAAATTGTGGAATAGACAGTGCAATCGCTACAACCATTGCAAGTAACACAAAAGGAATAATAAGACCAAAAATTCAAGCTAAATCGGCATAACTTATAAATGAAACAATCATTCCATAAATGAAAACGAAAATTCCACTTACAAAAAATCTTAGGCCAAATAATAAACTAATAGAAACAAGTTCTGTATCATTTGTTATTCTTGTAATTAGAGAAGATGTTGAAATTTTGTCTATATCTTGATATGAAAGACTTTGAATTTTTTCATAAGCCTTTAATCTCATGTAAGCAATATAACTCGATGTTGCTTTGGAAGTAAAAAAAATCCCCATCACTCCAGAAATAAATCCCATAACTACAAGTGATGCATATGTTCCAATTAATTGAGAATCAGTCAAGCTATCTAAATCAAAAATATTGTTAGGAGTTGGTGTTCTTTCTCCTATAATCAATTCCATTATTTCACCAATGAACATTGATTCAGTTATAGATTCGAATGACTGTAAAAAAAGAAAAAAAACTGTCCCAAGCATATAAAGTAAAGTTCTTTTTTTTACAAGTCTAATCAAAATTCCTCCTTTTTATTCTTTTATAGAATTAATTATTCAAATAAAATAAAGTTAATTATTTTAATATTAGATAATATTATAAACCTTTTTAACAGTTAATATTTAAAATGTTTGTAAAATTTTAAGGCATCTTGGACATAAATCATCTTTTAATATTTTTGGAGAAAAATGATTTCAACATCTTTGACATTTAAGTGATTCAAAGGTTTCCACTTTTAATGTTTTGCTTTGTTTAAATTCGCCAATCATCAATAATTTTTTAAAATCTAATCCTTTCAAAAATGAAGAATTTAAATGCGCTGTTACACTAGCTTCATTAGATCTTTTTAATTCTCCATTTTTTATTTTAGATTCTATTTCCTTGTAAATTGAATCTTTAAGAATAAAAAAATCTTTTCATTTCTCTTCTAGATTAAAAAATTCTTTTCTTATGCATTTATAAAATGGTTCTAAATGTATTGATTCTTTTTTATCAACTTTATTAAAATGTTCATAAGCTTCTTCAACTGTTGTTGGAATTATTGGAGCAAGAGATATTAATAAAAATTCAAGAATATCATATAAGTTATTTTGAATCATTAAACGTTCCTTATTCAAAATTGTTTCAGCATAAAGAGTATCCTTAATTATAGATAAATAAAATGAAGATAAATCAGTTACATAATTATTTATTTCTTTTATAACATTAATAAAATTAAAATTATCATAATGATTTGTAATTCTTACTTTAATGTTTTTTAATCTTTCTTCAATTAATGCATGAACATCCGTTTTGTTAATTTCTTCATATTCATAGTCATTCAAGTTAGCTAATAAGAATCTCAAGGTGTTTCTTATCTTACGATAAATTTCAACATTTTGTTTTATAATATTTTCACCGATTGTAACATCATTAGAATATTCACTATTTGCTGCCCAAAGTCTCAAAATATCTGCTCCATATGCAGAAATTATTTCCGCAGGATCAACAACATTTCCTTTTGATTTAGACATTTTATTACCCTTATCATCTAGAACAAAACCATGTGAAACCAAGTTTTTAAAAGGAGCCTTGCCCATATAAGCAACTGAATTAATTAATGAAGAATTAAATCATCCGCGATATTGATCAGATCCCTCAAGATATAATTCAAATGGTGATTTTTCATTCACGACATTAGCAGCCATGAAAGAAGAACCTGAATCAAATCAAACATCCATTATATCATTTTCTTTTGTTCAATCTTTTCCTCGATATTTTTTAGGCAAAAGTTCATCAGCCGTCTTTTGATATCAAATATTACTTCCATGTTTTGAAACTAAATTTATTACATGATCAAAAATTTCTTCAATCATAACAATTTCTTTATTTTCATCATAAAAAATGATGATGGGAAGACCTCATGATCTTTGTCTACTAATGGTTCATTCATTTCTATTTTCTATCATAGAGGAAAGTCTTTTTTCTGATCAATCAGTATAAAATTTAACAGTTTTAAGTTCATCTAAAATCTTTGGTTTAATTTTTTCTATTGAAACGAATCATTGAGGTGTCCCACGAAAAATGATTGGTTTGTTTGTTCTTCAATCATGTGGGTAAGAATGTTTGATAAATTTTAATGAAAGTAATGAATTTTTTTCCTCCAAAAACATTCCAATATTCTTATTGGCATCTTCATAAAAAAGTCCTTTAAATTGATTGCCTTTTTCATTAATAGTTCCATCATCTTCAATGTGCATAATCATTTCCAAATTATTTTCTTTTCCTATTATGAAATCATCTTCCCCAAATAATGGGGCAATATGAACTAATCCACTACCAGCTTCAGTTGTAACATGATGTCCAGCAACGACTGGAGCAAGAGTATTTTCTAAAATTGGCACAAAGTATTTAATGCCTACTAATTCTGAACCCTTAAAAGTATCTAGAACTTTATAATCTTGTCAGCCAAAAATTTCTATTAGGGATTCTAATAATTCTTTTGCTACAACATAATGATTATTATTAGCAAAAAATTTAACATATTCAATTTCTTCATTAACAGCAACTGCTGCATTTGCAATAAGTGTTCAAGGTGTTGTAGTTCAAATAATTAAATTATCTAATTTACGAACAAGATGATTTCCTTGTTCCACAACTAAAGAAACAAAAATAGATGGGGAACGATGTTCATGATATTCAACTTCTGCTTCTGCTAAAGCTGATTGTGATGAAGGAGATCAAAATACTGGTTTTAAACCCCTATAGATTAAGCCATCTAAAGAGAATTTTTTAAATAATTTTAATTGTTCAACTTCATAATTTTTATCAAGTGTTACATAGATATTTTTAAAATCGGTAAGTAATTGAAGTTCTTTGAATTGTGCCATTTGAATTTCTATTTGACTTAATGCATATTTTTCAGCTTCAGTTCTTAATTCGGGAATGTTTAAACTTTTGTGGGATAGTTTCATTTCTTGAAGCATTTTGTTTTCGATAGGCAAACCATGAGTGTCTCAACCAGGAACAAATGGAGAATAAAAACCATTAGCAGATTTATATCTTACAATAATATCTTTTAATATTTTATTGAATGAATGACCAATATGTAAATATCCATTAGCATAAGGGGGACCATCATGTAAAATAAATCTTTCATTGTTATTATTTCTTTCAAGAATTTTTTTATATATTTTATTGCTTAATCATTTTTCACGAAATAGAGGTTCTTTTTCATTTAAATTTGCTCTCATCGAAAAATCTGTTTCAGGCATATTTAAAGTATCTTTATAATCTTTTTTCTCCATATTTAAATCTCCAATTAATTCAATTTCAATTATAAATGAAAACAAAATATATTTCCATTTAATGATTCAAAAGTTATTCATTAAATCAAAAATGGATAATTTAATATTTGTAAGAGTATCAAACCATATTGTTTTATCATATTTATTTTTTTATGTTGAAAAATCTAAATAAAAGACATTAATATTTGGAGGAATAATATGAATTTAATATTAATATATTTTGCATTAAAATATAAGGGAGATTTTATAAATATTTATAATGCATTAAAGAAAAAAGAAATCGTTGATCCATTTGAAATTGATGAATTAGAGAAAAAAATAAATGATGGTGAGATAAGAGCGATAACAATTTTAGATGATGAATATCCAAATAATTTAAAAATAATTGCGAATCCGCCTTTTGTTTTATTTTATGAGGGTAACAATTCTTTATTAAATAAAAATGCTTTATGTTTGGTTGGTGATGAAATTTCCGAAATAACATTAAAATATATGGAGCAAGCTGTTAAAGAAACATCCAAAAATAATGTTTTAATTACTAATTATTTCAAAGGTTTTGAAGAAAAAATTGTTAACTATTATTTGGATTTTAAGAAACAAATTATATTCGTTTCTTCGAATGGATTAAGCAAACCATATTTTGCAAATAAAGTTAATGTGGATATAAATTCTTTAATTATTTCTGAATACCCAAGTGATGTTAATGTAAATAAAAAAAGATTAAAAGATAGAAACAGAATTACAGCTGCTCTTAGTAATGCATTAATTATTTTTTCATCAAAAAAGGAGAGCGGGATTATAAATCTAGTTACTAATTTTTTAGATCAAGGAAAAGAAATTTATTGCTATCCTGGAACACAAAATGAAAATGATGGAAATAATATTTTAATAAAAGAAGGAGCAAATTTAATTACTTCTATCAATGATATCAAAGTAGATAAAATATAAAAAAGAAAAGACTTACATCTTCTCTTTAATAACATTATTAATATAATAATTTATTTATTTAACTAATCTTTTTTTGATAATTACTTCACTAACAGATTTAGGAGCTTTTTCATAGTGATCGAAAATCATTTGATAATTTCCACGACCCGATGTCATAGTTCTTAAGTCTGTTGAATAACCAAACATTTCACTTAAGGGAATGTCAGCTTTAATAACAGACGCACCATCAGGACGAGTTTCATTAGTTTTAATTTGGCCTCTACGACGAGAAACATCACCCATAATATCACCAAAATATTCTTCAGGGACAATAATTGAAACATCCATTATTGGTTCAAGAATAACAGCCGATAAATCTTCTTTACCATTTGTTAAAGCTTTAGAAGCAGCAATTTTATATGCCATTTCCGATGAATCAACATCATGATAAGATCCATCAAATAATGTTGCTTTAATATCAATCATTGGATATCCAGCCAAAATTCCGGAAGCCATTTTTTCTTCAAGTCCTTTTTGAATAGATCTAATGTATTCTTTAGGAATTTTACCACCGACAATTTTATCAACAAATTCAAAACCTTTGTCTTCATTTGGTTCGAATGTAATTCAAACATGACCATATTGACCTTTACCACCAGATTGTTTAATGTGTTTTCCTTCAACATCAGCTTTTTTAGTTATTGTTTCTCTATAAGCAACCTGTGGAGCCCCAACTG
>JBOFXM010000110.1:0-4631 GCA_051654165.1 Metamycoplasmataceae bacterium | reverse complement strand
GCACCATTAGCACCAATTATTCCATATGTATTTCCTTCTGTGAATTTCAAATTAACATCTTGAAATAATTTTTTATCAATAAAAATTTTGGACAAATTTCTAACTTCCAACATAATTTTCTCCTTAACTGTTAAAGTATTTTATTTATTATTATAATATATATAATTTTATATTATGATAATTATATAAAGCAATAATTGGAATATGGAGTTAATATGTTAAAAAGACATCATGATGGTTTAATCGAGGTAATAACGGGGCCGATGTTTTCTGGTAAAACTGAAGAATTAATCAAAAGAATTAGAATTTTAGAATATGCTGGAATGAAAACATTAGTTATTAAACCTGAAAAAGATAAACGTTTTTCTGATGATAAAATAAAATCACGTTCTGGTTTAGAAAAAGCAACAATTACTGCAAAAGATGCAAAAGATATCATGAGATATTGAGATAATTCATATGATGCAATTATTATTGATGAAATTCAATTTTTTGATAAAGATATAATTCCTATTATTGAAAGTATAGCTTCGAAAGGTAAATTAGTTATTATTTCAGGAATTGATACTGATTTTTTAATGAGACCTTTTGGAATAATGCCATATTTATTAGCTATTGCTGATAAAGTAAGCAAATTAGTGGCAGTTTGTTTAGTGTGCAAGGGGCCAGCTTCGAAATCTTATAGAAAATCAGATGAAACTGAGTTAACTAAAATTGGAGATAAAGATGAATATGAAGCAAGATGTCGCTCATGTCATATCATGGGAATGAAAAAAAGAGTTTAATTTTCTGAATTAATAAGTGAATTTAATTGTTGCTCAATCAATAAAGCTTCATTACCTACAATAATTTGTAAATAATTTGAAGTAATAAAAACTCCAGAAATACCATTAATTCCCTTTATATTTTCTATCTCAATTTTTTCCTTATTTTTAAAAAAAATTTTTACCTTTGTATGTGTTGATTCGGCTGATATTATATTCTCTAAATCACCTAAATTAGAAATTAATTTATTCATATTAATAGTTATCTTATTTTTTCTAGATAATTCATCTTTAACATCAATTCTTTTTGTTTTTCAATGAAGATGAATTAAACCAAAGGTAATAATGATTAAAAATCAATATATAAATTTTTCTTTTCCTGTCATAAAACTACTTCTTTCCTTATTATATATAAATAATAATATATAATTTTATTTATAAATATGAAAAAAAGAATGGTAAGTGGCATTACAGCAACTGGTTCCTTAACAATCGGAAACTATATTGGAGCTATTAAAAATTTTATTAAATATCAAGATGACTATGAAATGTTTATTTTTGTTGCTGACCTTCATGCTCTAGCATCAACAATTTCACCTAAAGATTTGGATAAAAATAGAAAAGAAATTTTTGCCATTTATTTAGCGTGTGGACTTGATCCAAATAAAGTTACAATTTTTTTTCAATCTGATGTTGTTGCTCATGCTATGCTTAATTGATTAACTATCTCAAATACTTATATGGGGGAATTGTCAAGAATGACACAGTTCAAAGATAAATCCCTAAAAACGAAACAAGAAAATGGAACGGAAAATATTCCTACTGGTTTATTTGTATATCCTTCACTAATGGCTGCAGATATATTATTATATAATCCTGAATATGTTCCAGTTGGAATTGATCAAAAACAACATTTAGAATTAACAAGAACCTTGGCAAATAGAATGAATAAAAAATACAATCTAAATCTTAATGAACCTCAACCATTATTTCCTGAAGTTGGTTCAAAAATAATGTCATTAAAAGATCCGAGCAAGAAAATGTCTAAATCAGATATTGACAAAAATGCAGTAATATTTTTGTTAGATGATCCTCAAGTTGCATATAATAAAATTCAAAAAGCTGTAACGGATAGTGAAAATAAAGTTTATTACTCTAATGATAAACCAGGAGTAAAAAATTTATTAACAATATATGCATCACTTAAAGATATAACAATAAAAGAAACGGAAGATTTTTTTGCAAATTCTAATTACAAAAAATTTAAAGAAATAGTTGGTAATACAGTTAAAGATTTTCTTGAAACCATTCAAATCGACTTCAATAAATCATTAAATAATTTGTCTATCATTTCAGAAAGAGGTTCGGAAAAAGCAAATACTATTGCAAAGAAAAATTTGACAAACATTATGTGAAGTGTTGGCTATAAACCATTCAATTAAACAATCAATATAAATATTAAATAAGGAAACAAACATGAAATTTAACAAGGAATTGAATCATACTGCCTCACATGTTTTAGCAATGGCAGTACTAAAATTATTTCCAGACACTATTCTGGGTTTTGGTCCTGCAACAAATGAGGGATTCTACTATGATTTTAAATTTTCAAAACCATTACTCGAAGTAGATTTAATCAAAATAGAAAAGCAAATGAACAAGATTGTTGCTAATGCTTTTTTAATGTCTAGGAAAGACAAGGATTATATATATAATTTTAGCGATCAACCATTAAAAAAAGAATTAAATGATGAATTTATTAATGAAGGAAAAGAAATAACATTTTATTCGATTATTGATCCAAATTTAAATCGTGATTTATTTGTAGATTTATGTGCAGGAGGACATGTTGAAAAGATTAAAGATGTAAAGCATTTTAAATTATTATCTCTTGCTGGAGCATACTGAAGAGGTGATTCTGATAATGAACAATTAACAAGAATTTATGGAACAGCTTGAGAATCAAAAACAGAACTCGATGAATTCCTTCAGATTCTTGTAGATCGAAAAGAAAGAGATCATAGAAAAATTGGTAAAGAATTAAATCTCTTTACATTTGATAAATTGTCAGGTCAGGGATTTCCTATTTGACTAGAAGATGGAATGAGAATAAAAAGAAGAATTGAAAAAGTGATTTTAGAATTAGATGATAAATATGGTTTTGGTGAAATTCTTACTCCAATAGTTGGTGAAAAAGAATTGTATGTTAAATCAGGTCATTGAGAACATTATAAGGATGATATGTTTTCTCCAATAGTTGCTGATGCTGAAAATTTAGTTTTACGTCCTATGACGTGCCCACATCATATCTTAGTGTATAGTTCAACCAGAAGATCATATCGTGAATTACCTATTAGATATTCGGAACAATCCAATTTATTCAGACATGAAAAATCAGGAGCTCTTACTGGTATGGAAAGAGTTAGAAGCATGCAACTTACAGAGGGACATATTTTTACAAGAAAAGATCAAATAATTTCTGAGTTCAAAAAAAATTTTGAGTTAATTTCAGAAGCTCTTAAAATCTTTAGCATCGAAATTGATTATGTTTCTTTTTCTATTCGTGATCCAGAAAATAAAGAAAAATATTTTGATGATGATGATATGTGAGAAACAGCGGAAAGTGATTTGAGAAAGGTTCTTGATGAATTGAATATAAATTATATTGAAATGAAAGGTGAAGCTGCTTTTTATGGACCTAAAATTGATATTCAAATTAAAACAGTTTTAGGTCATGAAATCACAATGTCAACTCTTCAATTAGATTTTTTACTTCCACGTAAATTTGATTTGCATTATATTAATGAAGCTGGTGAATTTGAAATTCCTGTTTTGATTCATAGAGGATTAATAGGAACTTATGAAAGATTTTTAGCCATTTTACTTGAACAAACAAAAGGAAATTTACCATTTTGATTAGCTCCTAGACAAGTGGTTATTATTCCTGTCAATACAAATCACAATGAATTGTCAGAAGAAATTTATGCTGAATTAAAACAAGAAAGAATCTATGTAACAATTGATGATAGAAATGAAAGAATGTCAAAAAAAATTAGAGAAGCTCAAATTATGAAAACTAAAATCCAAATTGTTATTGGTGATGAAGAAATTCAAAGTGGCAAATTATCCCTTAGATTTTATGGCTCTGAAAGAATTGAATTTATTGATAGAAATAAGATTATAAATTATTTACGGAAGTTATCTTTTGAAAAATAAAAAAACTAATAAAAATGATCAAATGATTTTGAATACGAAATCGAAAAGTTGGATTAAACCTTTATACACTTTATTTGTAGTTGCTATTCCTTCATTTTTTATATGATTTTTTCTTGGAAAAGATTTTCGATCTGATCCTCCATTTTCTCTTGTATATAATATCTTGATAGCTATTTCTTTTATCATTATAATTACTGTCATCACAATACTTCTAGTTTATTTAAAGATATTAAAAATGTCAATTATAATATTTACATTACCTATTACAATTTGTTTTATGGCTATTTTTTTAAGTTCATGACTACAAGGTGAATATCAATGATATAGAGTATTAATCGTGATTCCCTTGGTGTTTCTTGTTATACCAATAAATATGTTTGTTAACTATTATGAAAGAAAACAAACTATTAAAATAAAAATAAAAAATGAATTATATAAAAATTCTTAACTCATTTTAGGTGTAATGCCAATGTATATAGCACCTCAACCAGTATGTACAAAAGTTGATAAAGATGTTTTTATCTCAATACCTAGTTCTAGCATATTTTCTTTTATTTTCTCTTTTGCCATTTTTAGAAGAGTTTCTTCATAACCATACACAATTTGATATACATATCCTTCTTTTGTCTTATTTTCAGAACTAAATTTTTC
>JBOFXM010000109.1:0-40486 GCA_051654165.1 Metamycoplasmataceae bacterium | reverse complement strand
GAAAGATTATATAAAAGATTTGTTAGAATAACTGATAACAATGATATATATTTAAAAATAAAAAATACAGATCATATCATAATGATTGCTGCTCCCGTTAATGGATTAGAAACAGAATCAACTTATGCATTAGATGAATTAGCTAGAAAAACACCTCATATAATTGATTATACCGATAATGAATTTTATCGTTGCAGACCAGCAAAAGAAGATATTTATAATATAAATAAAATTCTAAAGCCAGAATATTTTATCCCAGCGCAAGGTTTGTATAGATATTTAATTGTAGCTACTAAAGAAGCTATTAAAGCGGGATTAACTCAAAATAGAACTATTCCTCTTCAAAATGGGAAGATTGCTAGATTTCAAGATGGAAAATTAGTATCACAAAAAGAAAGAATTGCTGAAGTTGGTGATGTTATAATAGATGGTTTTGGTGTTGGTGATATTTCAAAAGAAGTTATTTATGAAAGAGAAGTTATTGCTAGAGATGGTGTTCTTATAATATCTGCACTATATGATAAAAAAACAAAAAAATTATATGATCATATTGATGTTAAATATATTGGTGTTATTACTGCTGAAGCAAGAGAAGAAATGGATAAATTAATAAAAGAAACAACAATTAGTGTTTATCATAATGGTTTAAAATTAGGAAACAAATTTAATTTGTATTCTGTTCAGGATAACATTAGAAAGATTGTAAGAAAAAAAATATTTAAATTAACTGATAAAGAACCCATGGTTGTTGCTGTTTTTAATGAGATTTAAAAATAATATATATTATAATTAATAAATGATTAAACAAAAAAATAAAGACAAAATCGCTAATGAGTTTAAAAATAATTATAACATTTGAAGTAATGGACGTCTTTTTTCTTTAATTTTGCTTGCAATCACTCTCCTTTTTTTTATTGTTTCTATTGTTCAAATACCATTTTTATCATTCATACCGGGTTATACTTTTGGTCTAATTTTTGGGTATTATTCCTTCATATTTTATGTAGTTTTTGCATATTATGCTGCTTCAAAATTATTTAACTTTAATATATATTTAATAAAATCAATTTCGAAAATACGCGTTTTTCATTATTCTTGATTCAACTTCTTTTTACTTATATTTGGGATAATTTTGATTATTGAAACGACAACATATATGATGAATAATAGTTCACCTTTTCCAGGAATAGATGCATGAACAATAAACTTCAATACATGATGAGAGAATTTCACTTCAGCTAATAATGCTCTTAAACCTAATATAATGAATCCTGGTATTATCACTACTTTTGGATTATCAATTTTATATTCACTTGGTGGAACAATTGTTTCAATCATCTTTTCAATTCTTTTAATTTCATATTTTGTTTTCTATTTATTTTTTGGATCTCCAATAAATAGATTTGAAAAAAAGATAAAAGAAAAAAGAGAAATAGAAAAAGAGAACAGGGAATATGAAACAAAAATTGTGAATTTATCTTTTGAAGATGATCATCCAATCGTTGTGACTGACTTTGGAACAAGAATTATTGAAAATACGGGTGAAATTCATAATAAAGAAATAAAAATAAAGAGAAAACCAGAAATTAATAATAATGATGAAATTAATGTTGAGAAAGAGAAAATGGAAACTGTTCCTTTTGACAATCCCTTCGAGGAATCAGATAATTTTATTTTGAGCGAAAAAGATACTCAAGAAATAAAAATAAAAAATAATAATTTACTAAACGATACAGAATTTCTTTTTAATAATGATGATGCTAACCAAAAAAGTAAAAATGATGTTAAAATTGAAGCGCCTAGTACATATAAATTAACTAGTGAAATTATTTTGGATGCTAATCCTAAGAACAAAAAAATTAAGAACAAAAATAGAAGGAAGTAATGATGATCAATTTAATGAAATGAGATGATGTACAAAAAATACTTAAGGATACAAAAGTAACTTATTTATTTATTGGAGCTGATTGATGTGGTGATTGTATCATGATGGAACCAATAGTTAATGAATTGAAGGATCATTTTATAAATAATAAAGATGTACAATTTATTAAAGTTGATGCTGAAGAATCTAAATTATTTCGAGATGCAAAAAGTGAATATCAAGTTTTAAAAATTCCTACACATGTTTTTTTGAGAAATGGAAAAATAATGAGTATTAAATATGAATATACACCACTTGAAGTAATGATCGAGGAAATTAATAAATTGCTCTAATGAATCTTAATAATGTGCCTGAGTTTCCTGGTGTATATTTGTGAAAAGATACAAACAACAACATAATTTATGTTGGTAAAGCTAAGAACTTAAAAAAAAGAATGACACAATATTTTAATGGAACAATCAATTCTTTTAAAACTTCTAAAATGGTTGAGAAGATTAGAAATTTTGAATTCATTATTTGTAATAATGAAAATGAAGCTTTATTGTTAGAACGAAATTTAATTTCTAAATACAAACCTTTTTATAATATTTCATTAATGGATGATCGCAAATATCCATATATAAATATCCATTTAGATAAACATGGATTATCAATATCAATAAAATTTATTGTAACAAATGAAAATAAAAACAATTTGTATTATGGTCCATATATTAATAATGGTAGTTCAAAAATAATGTTAAATTTTTTAAGAAGTGAATGTTTATATGATAAAGGTTTACCTGTCAAAAAAGCATCAATAGAATTTTGAAATGACAAATTTTCACTTGGTAAAAAAATAATGTCCAGAAACAATAATGATCTATTATCTGATTTAACAAATAAAATGAATTATGCTGCGGAAAATGAACAATATGAGAGAGCAAATGAATATAAAGATGTTATTAAGTTCATAAAGATACACAAACAAGTTCAAGTAGTTGAATTTAAGGATAATAAAAATTTAGATGTTTTAGCAGGAATAATACGAGAAAATTTTTTAATCTTTTGCATTCAATTTTATAGAAATGGATTGTTAATAAATAGTGATGTTCATACATTAGAAATTAAAATAGACACAACAGAAACTATTAGACAATTTGTAAATCAATTTTATAAAAATAAACAGCTTCCCAAAAAAATAATTACTAATTTAGAACTTCATTCTAGCAGTTTCTTTTTTGATACGGAAATAGTTATTCCACAAAAGGGTAAATATTTAGCAATTCTTAATTCTGCAATCAAAAATGCTGAAGCAAATTCAAATATAAAAATAATGGAATACGAAAATAAACAAAAAATTATAGCTAAGGGATTAGAATTTCTATCTAATATAACAAAGATAAATGATTTGAATCATATAATAATGATTGATAATTCAAATTTTAAGAATACAAATGCGGTTTCAGTAATAATTTCATATAGAAATGGAATCCCTCAAAAAAATGAGTATAGAAAATATAGTATTACTACAAATTTTAGAAGAAGTGATGTCGAATATATAAAGCAGGGTTTAACAAAATATTTTGAACAAGAAACTACTCTTCCCAAATTAATAATTGTTGATGGTGGAATACAACAATTAAATGAAGCTAAAAATATCTTAAAAATTTTAAATATTAATGTTCCAATAATTGGTTTAGTGAAGAATGAGAAGCACAAAACTGATTTCATTATTTTAGAAAATGGAAATAAAAAAAATATTGATGATGAAGCATATTTATTTTTGAGTGGCATTCAAGAAGAAGTTGATAGGTTTGCAAAATCATTTTATAGAAACAAAAGTTCGAAAAACAGTTTGGAAGGAAATTTAATTAGAATTAGTGGTGTAGGTTTGAAAACAGAATTAAGAATCCTTAATCATTTTAAGACATATACAAACATTTACAATGCCTCTTTAGAAGAATTAGAAAAAGTTGTGAGTACTAATGTTGCCAAAAACATTATAAAAACATTGAAAGGATAGTATTTTGTTGTGAATTATTTTCCATCTTATAGTTAATTAAAATACATTTAATTATGATAAAATTTAATTATTAAAATGGTCGCGTAGCTCAGGGGACAGAGCACGTGCCTTCTAAGCATGTGGTCGGAGGTTCGAATCCTCCCGTGATCGCCATTTTTTTTTGCTTTTTTTCGAATAAATAATATATGATATTAATATTATGAATGAAGAAAAAAATTATTATCAAGAAATAATCGAAGAGATTAAAAAAATAAGGGAAACTGATTTGGATCAAGCTGTTTTATTACTAAAAAAAGAGCTTGCAATGCCATATATACCAAGTGATTACCAAGCAGAGATGCAAAAATTATTTAAGGAGTATTCACAAGATTTTGATGACAAGAAAATTACTTTAACTAGAGAAGAAGTATTAGATATTATAACTTCCGAAGGGCAAAAAAGTGGTAAATTATCTTTAGCACTAACTCAAATTTCTCAATTTAATTGAGTTGGATTTGAAAATGAAATCCAAAAGATTATATCATCGCCAAAAATTGCCAAAAATGCTAAAACTATATTTATTGAAAGTTTAATTATACAAAAAATGAATCATGATTTTATTGTTGATGGGATTACTATCAATCCTTCTAAATTGAAATCTGTTTTTGACTCAAAGTATTGTATTGAAAATATAATGGGAATCGAGTCTAAGAATATTGATGATTTAGTTGTCAAAAGAATTGCAATGGAATCTTTTTTAATTTATTTATCAATCATTTTTCCTGAGAACTTAAAGTTAAAATATGTAAATGTAGTAGATGAAATGCTTTTGGTTGCAAAAGCTCTATTGGGTGATGAAAAGGTTCTTGAAGGCAATGAAGAGGCAATCAAAATTTTTGAAACTATTTCTAAAAATTAGTATAATTATTTAAAATGATTTTGCATTTTGCTTGATTTGCGAAATCTAAGAAATGAGATATTAAATATGACTAAAAAAACAATAGATAATAAAACATCAGAAATGAGAATTTCAGTTACAATTCCGAAAGAAGATTGAAAAAATTCACAATCAAAAGCATTTGAAACTTTGGCAAAAAATATAAATATTAAAGGTTTCAGAAAAGGAAAAGTTCCTTTAACTAAAGCAAAGGAACTTATTGATCAATCCCAAATATGAGAGAAGGCAATTCTATCACTTCTTGATAAATATGTTGTAATTGCTTCAAAGGAAATCAAGGATGATGAAATAATTCTTGATCATCCCACATATACTGTTGAAAAAGTAACTAGTGATGAATTAGAAATAATTTTCGTTTATCCATTATTCCCTGAATTTAAACTAAAGGATTATAAAAAAACAGGTATTATTTTGGACAAAGAGGACTCTGAAGAAAAATTGAAAAAAGATGTATTAGAGCAAGAGAAAAATCTTTTATCTAAGACTGCTGTATTACTACCAAAAGAAGGTAAGGATGCAAAAATTGAAAAGGGCGACACCATAGTTTTTGATTTCAAAGGTTTTGTTAATAAAAAAGCTTTTGAAGGTGGAGAAGCAGAAGATTTTGAATTAAAAGTTGGTTCTGGAAATTTTATTCCTGGTTTTGAAGAGAAAATGATAGGTTTAAAATTAGGTAAAAATAGTATAAAAGTCACTTTCCCTAAAGATTATCATGTTAAGGAATTAGCAAATAAAAATTCTGAATTTAAATTAAATATAAAAGAAATAAAGGCATTTGATTTGCCAGAACTTGATGAAGAATTCATTAAAAATCTAAATATTAAAGATGTTAAAAATAAAAAAGATTTAAGAAAATATTTATTGGATTTAACAAAAAGAGAGAATCTAGAAAAAGCAAGAATAAAATTTAAAAACGAAATATTTTCTAGATTATTAAGCCAAAATGAAATTCCTGTTCCTAATACTCTTATGTTAAAAGAAGTGCAAATGCTTTCAAAAAAATTGGAAGAAAGTTTGAAAAAGCAAGGAATAACTAAAAAGGAATATTTGGAGCTAACTAAAATGACAAATAATGATGTCACAAAGGAATTAACAGTAGAAGCAGAAAAGAATATCAAAACTTCTCTACTTTTTGCACACTTAGCTAAGATTGAAAAAATTGTTGCAAGTGAGAAAGATTTTGAAAAACAATATGAGAGACTTGCGAAGGTTTATAACATTGAAGATGTTAATATGATAAAAAATATGTTACCTAAAGAAAAAATTGAACCTCAAATTACAAACGATTTAGTTATTGATATGTTAATTAAATATAATTCGAAATAACCACTATAGAAACTTTTTAATAACAAAAAGTTTTTTTTATATAAAATTATATATATGAATGTTACTAAAACAAATTCTTCTGATAATGTTAAGTCAAAAATAACAGATAGAAAAAGAGAAAAAAGAGAACGAAAAAAGGCGAAAAAAGAATCGCTTATTTTTAGATCTGCAGAAATTCGTGCTGCAGAAGATTCGTTAAAAAAAATAAATGCTCTTGAAAAAACAATTAAAAATTTAACTGATGATCAACTAAAAAATAAAACTCGTGTGTTTAGACAAAGATTAAAAAAAGGTGAAAGTTTAGTAAGTATTAGAAATGAGGCTTTTGCTGTAGCAAGAGAAGCAACTTTTAGAGTTCTTAAAAAAAGACCTTTTGATGTTCAAATATTAGGAGGAATAATTTTAGATATGGGTTCCGTTGCGGAAATGAAAACTGGTGAGGGTAAAACAATAGCATCAATTACTCCAATATATTTAAATGCTCTTAGTGAAAAGGGTGTTATTGTTTCAACAGTTAATGAATATCTTGCAACTCGTGATGCTGAAGAGACTGGTAGAGTATTCAATTGATTAGGATTAACTGTAGGAATTAATAAACCTAAAGCTAATAAAGACGAAAAAAGAAGAGCATATGCATGTGATATAACATATTCGATTCATTCAGAATTAGGTTTTGATTATTTAAGAGATAACATGGTTGCAAGTTTAAATCAAAAAGTGCAAAGAGGATTAAATTATGCTTTAATTGACGAAGTTGATTCAATACTTATTGATGAGGCTAAAACACCCTTGATTATTTCGGGTGGAGAAAAAAATGATTCTAAATTATATGAAGCTGCTAATCAATTTGTTCTTTCGCTAAAAGAATCAGATTATGAAGTGGATCATGAAACACAATCCGTTTCTTTAAATCATAATGGTGTCAATAAAGTGAACACATTTTATGATGTAAAAAACATATATGAAATACAGAATTCTGAGATTGTTCATAGGGTTCAAAATGCTTTGCGTGCACATATAATAATGAAGCGTGATGTTGAATACATCGTATTGAATGAAAAGATAGAACTAGTTGATGCTTTTACAGGAAGAATAATGGAAGGAAGATCTTATTCAGAGGGATTGCAACAAGCTTTACAAGCAAAAGAAAAAATTGAAATTGAACCTGAAACTAAAACTATGGCAACAATAACATATCAGAATTTTTTTAGAATGTTTAAAAAACTATCTGGAATGACAGGTACTGCTAAAACGGAGGAACAAGAATTTCTAGATATTTACAATATGAGAGTTAATGTTATACCAACTAATAAACCAATAAGAAGAATCGATCATCAAGACGAAGTTTATATTAGTTATAAATATAAATTTCAAGCCATGGTGAAGGAAATTGAAAAATTAAGAGAAAAAGGTCAACCCATTCTTATAGGAACTGCTGAAGTTAAAGAATCCGAATATTTACATGAATTACTATTAAAACACAATATTCCTCATACAGTATTAAATGCTAAGCAAAACAAAGCAGAAGCAGACATTATTGCAAGAGCAGGTGAATTAAATGCAATCACTATTGCAACAAATATGGCGGGTCGTGGTACTGATATTAAGTTAGGTCCTGGTGTTGTTGAAGCAGGTGGTCTTTTTGTTTTTGGAACTAATAAGGCTGAATCTAGAAGAATTGATAATCAATTAAAAGGTCGTGCCGGCAGACAAGGTGATATTGGTGAATCAAAATTTTTTCTTTCAGTAGAAGATCAACTTATTCAGAGATTTTCTTTACAGGACAAATGAAAGGATATTTTCAAGGATGCAGGAGAAAACAAAATTGAAGGTAAGACAATCTTGAGGGCCTTTGCTAGAGCACAAAAGAAAATAGAGGGTTTCAATTATGATAGTAGAAAATCTGTTTTAAATTATGATGATGTTATTAGAAGACAGAGAGATTTGCTTTATAAACAAAGAGATATAGTTCTATCTAAATTTGATTTATTTCCAATAATTACAAAGATAATTAAAAGCGCTAGTGAGCAATTAATATATGTTGAAGGAGTTCTTCAAAAAACTGGATTAGTTAATTATAGTAAATTAACAAGTTATATTAATGAGACATTTATGAAAGAGTGTGGTTTTACTTTTTCTGAAGAACAATTCAAGCATCTAACGAACGAATCTATTCCTTTGTTTTTTGAGAAAGTTATGATTGAAATTTATACAAAATCTAGAAAAATATCCATGGAAAAATCATCTCTAGAATGAATTCAATCAAATGAGAGAACTACATTTATTGAAGCTATTGATGCACAATGACAATATCATATCGATATTATGGATAAATTAAGATCTTCTACAAATATTGTTCAATATTCACAAAAAAACCCATATCAAGTTTATGCAGAATTAGGAGCTTCTAAATTTAGCGAAATGTGTCATGAAATTGCCTTCAATACTCTTATATCATTATTAAACAACATTAATATTATTCCAAATCAAACTGAAAAAATAAATGTTGATGGTGTAATTATCGAAATACCATTAAATACTCCTATCGAAATGAGAAATGCAATTATTGAAAAAATAAGAACATCTTTTAAATTTGTTGCTTCCACTCCTTCTGAAGAAATCATTACTAATATTAACACACCAAACATTCAAAATAATAATCTTGATTCATTATATGAAGAATTATCCCATTTAGATAATTCAATTAATTTTTAAATAATAATTTCATTATCATCTTTTTCTTTTAAAAATATCCAATTTTTCCAAAAAACGATTTGTTAAAAATCATTTTTTTGACACTATTCTATGTGAAAAAAAAGTTTTATAATATGATGCATTTATTAGAATACCGGCATATAAAAAATATGATAAAACTAAAACGAATGTTATTGAATAGAGAAATGTTCCAACTGCTCCATATTTAGTATAATCTATAAAAGAAGCAATATAACCAAAAGACATTATGAAAATTATTGTAGGAATGATAGTTATCATAATTCCTGGAGCTATCTCATTTCATTTTAATTTGAATAGTGGAGAAAATCTGAATAATAATCCAACACCAATATAACTTCAAAGGGATAAATAAATCAACATAGTAAAATAAAAAAGTGTTTCATATTCCCATCCGAAAACACGATCTGTTTCTGAAATGGGTGGTCAATATTTTTGATATAAAGCTAATAATGGAAGCAACGATAAAAGAGAAATTATAAAAAATATTGATATTATTGGAACCATCATTATTCCCCTTAACCTTTTAATAATAAAATTAGTTTGGTCAACGTGATCATAAATTGCAGATTGACTATCAATAAATTTTGATAATCCTTTTGATGAAAATCAAATTGAAGAAAGCAATAATAAAATAATAGCCGTGTTAAAAAATATAGTATTTACGCCACTAGTATCAATAATTATTATAAGAGAATCTACACCGGGAATTATTTTTGATAATACATCTTTTCTAAGTATGATATCTCAACCCAAATTATCATCACCAAACAGAACCGGTATATTAGATATTGCGCTGATAATCAAAATTACAATAATAGAAATGGGTATCATTGAAAAAAACAAATAAAGCCCAAGCCCAGCAGGTATGAAATTAAATTTTGGAGATGACATATTTTCATAAGTGGTATTTATTAATTCTCTTTTTTTAATAGGATTTATTAATATTTTTCTATTCAATGTTAATCTTAATGATATTCATATGATTGTTTTTACGATTTTGTCAAAAATACTAATGTCAGTTGTATTTCTATATATATGTTTAAGTACTCATTTATAATTTTCTTTTTTTGGTTTTGGTTTATCAAGAGCTTCTCAACCAGATTTTAAGTTATTCTTCTTTCGCATATTTCTCCAAAGCTTTAATAGTTATCTCAGTTGAAAGAATAGGATTTGCTTGACCCTTTGTTATTTTCATAAGTTGACCCATAACAAATTTTATACATCTTTCTCTACGTTCAATAAATTCCAATTTTAAATTAGGATTTTCTTTAATTATATCATTTATCAATATTGATAAATTCTCGTAATTAGATATTTGTTTCAACCCATCTTGTTGAATCAATTCTTTAACAGATGTTTTAAGATCAATTAATTTTGGGAAAAATTCCTTTAATTGTTTTCCCGAAATAATTCCTTCAATAAAAAAATCAATTAAATCAGTAATATTTTGTTGTTTTATTTTTAAATTTTGTATATCTAAATTAGAATTTTTGGCTAACTGCATAACTTCTGAGAAAAAGAATTTAGCCAACAACTCTCTATCATTATATTTTATCGAATCAAAAAAAATAGAGGCCTGTAAATTATTCATTAGTAATTCAATATATGAATCAGGAATTCCATCTTTTTTATATCTTTCCCTCTTTTCTCAAGGTAATTCTTCAATAATTATTTTATTAATTCAATCATTATCCAAGATTATAGGTGGTATATTTGGTTCCTTAAAATATTTATAATCGATATCATCATTTTTCTCTCTCATAACAATATTCTCAGAAGTATCTTCATCAAATCTCTTTGTTTCTTGTTTAATTTCTATTCCATTCATTATCTTTCTAGTTTGGCAATCAATTTCAAATTCTATTGCTTTCTTAACATTGTTTAATGAATTAATATTTTTTATTTCTACTTTTTGACCTAATCTTTTATCACCAATCATTCTTAATGATAAATTTATATCAGCTCTCAAAGACCCTTCCGACATTTTAGAATCACTAATATTTAAAAAAATAGCAATAGTTCTAATTAAATCAATATAATTAATAGCTTCATCTATTGAATTAATTTCTGGTTCCGAAACTATTTCAATCAAAGGAACACCAGCTCTATTATAATTTATTAATGTTTCAGTTTCCGTATGAATTTGTCTAGCGGTATCTTCTTCTATATGAATTCTATTTATTTTAATATCTTTTGTTTTGCCATTATTTAAAAATAATGTTATGACACCATTTTTACCAATTGGTCTAAATTGTTGAGTAATTTGGAAACCTTTTGGTATGTCTGTATAATAATAATTCTTTCTATCAAAATGCAATTCATGATCGATATTCATTTTTAAAGCCTTACCTAACTTTATTGCTTTAATTACTGCTTCTTTATTTAAGGATGGAAGTGTTCCAGGATAACCTAAATCAATAACATTAACATTAGTGTTAGGTAATGAATGAAAATCATTTCTTGCATTAGAAAAAAGCTTTGTCTTGGTATTTAATTCTAAGTGTATTTCAATACCAATAACAACTTCAAAATTTCTAATCATTTTTTTTATCCTTTCTTAAAATATTTTCAATATATAAGGAATGTAAAAATAATTTTTCATCACTATAAATTTTTGAATCAATCGAAATATTAAATGGCATATTTTCATATTCACCTAATTTTAAGCAAATTGAAGGATTGCCAATTAAATTTGAATTAGCTAAAATTCAATGCATGAAATTTTGTGGTTTCTTTCCAAGATCTTTGATCAAAGGAGCAATATCCGGTGATGCTGGATATATCAAAACATCACAATTATTATGAATTTCTGTAAACCAATCATTAATCAATCTTCTAATTTTTTGTGATCTTAGAAATAACTCTTCTTGATTATCTTTTTCTAAATAGAATGATCCTAATGCTAATCTTCTTTGTACCATAAATCCAAAACCATGTGATCTTGTTTTTGAAAATGTTTCTTTTCAATTTTCTCCTTCAACTCTTTGGCCAAAATTTACACCAGTAAGATTTGATAAATTAGAGGATGCCTCTGAAAATGAAATAATATCATACACTGGTTTTATTGCATTTAATAAATCTAGGTTCAATTTTATTTTTTTAAGTTTTATTCCATTGGATTTTAATTCCTGAAGAAATTCTCTATATTTTTTCGCCACATTTTCATTTAGATATTCGAAACAATCCAAATACGAAATAATGCTTGGTTTTTCAGCAAAAATATTCTTTAATTTTATATCAATGGATGTTAGATCTTTCTCATCTATTCCATAAAGAACTTTAGCTATTTCAAAAGCATCATTAACATTGTGGGTGAATCAACTTACAGTGTCTAAGCTCGAAGCATACGCAAACAAACCCCAACGAGAAACAGCGCCATATGAAGGTTTAAAACCTACTTTTCCAACAAATGATGCAGGCAATCTAACTGAATCTCCCGTATCTGAACCTAGAGCAAAAGCAATATTGTTTGATAATGTTGCAGCAGACCCTGAGGATGAGCCGCCAACTAATCTATTGTGATCCAATGGATTTGTTATTATCCCAGATCTAGAATATGTGCCTGTTCCAGCCATGGCAAGTTCATCACAAAAAACTTTAGCAGCAATCGTTGCACCTGCATCAATCAATTTTTGAAATGCTGTTGCATTATATAATGGTTTAAAGCCCAACAAAATATTTGAAGATGATGTAGTAACTCAGTCTTCAGTAGCAAAAACATCTTTCAAAGTAAAAATGGTTTTTGACAGAGAACCATTTTTGTTATTCATTATATCATACACTTCCATTACTGCATTATTTTTATCATTTAACAATTCAGCACGTGCTTTATCGAAATTTCCTTTATTGATTATCATTACTTTAATATCCTTTTCATAATTACATAATCTTCATTGTGATCAGTAGCATTAGATAATAATTTTTCTTTGTCTAAGGATGGTCCTTCAATATCTTCTCTTAAAAATGTTATTGGTTTTGAAATTCTAGCCATAGGCTCAACATTATCAATGTTAATATTCTTAATTCTATTCATATTTTCTTGAATAAAGTAAAATTCTTCTTCGAGTGAGTTAAGAACATTCTCATCAATATTTATTAATATTTTATTTGTCATTAAAATAAATTTTTCTCTGTCCATTTAAACTCCTTATTATTAATAATACTATCATTTTGGTTCTGAAACAAACATTGTACTATTTAAATATTCTAGACCATTATCTAAATTATGAAAAACGATTTTGTTGGAATGAAGAAAAACTCTTTTTCCATAATCTCCACCATATCTTCTATCACCTTTAATTGGATAACCCAAGTGTTGTAGTGTAATTCTTATTTGATGTTTTTTACCAGTAATTATTCTTGCATATTTTTGATTAGCTTGGCTAAAAAATATTGTTTCCATTTTATCTCCAGGTAATTCATTGGACAATTTATATCTTTTATTTTTTTTGTCATAATTCGCGTATAAAATAATGTGTTGCTTCTCAAAAGGGAAATCCGATTTCATAACATAATATTTTTCAAAATTACTTGTTTTTTTATTCATTTGCACAAGTGTAGAATAATTTTTAGCATAAACAATTAAGCCAGAAGTTGATTTATCAAGACGACCGATATGAGATGGCTTGAACGAATCAATTTTTTGATATTTCAAATATGAGAGAACTTGTAAATCTAGACAATTACTCTCTCCATGTACAGAAATGTTTATTGGTTTATTTATTACTAAAATATTGTCATCTTCGAAAATTTTTTCAAATGTTATTGATTGTTTATTCAATTCATCATTTTTGTAAATATCCTCTAATCCATATATTCAAATTCTATCGTTTTCTTTAATTATGTAATCCTTGCTTGAAATCCTTACATCATTAACTTTAATATCTTTCTTTCTAAAAAGCTTTTCAATTCTCGAAACAGGCACATTATCAAGAGTTTTTATCACATACTTAAAACAAGTTCTACCTTCATCATTTTTAGTCGCTTTTAATTTTATTAAATTCATTTATTCATCTCTTTGTGAAGAATACAAATCAATTTCATATTCATCATCAGAATCTAAATCAATGTTATTAAATTCAGATAGTCTCGGAAGTTGATTTAATGATCTTATTCTAAAATAATCATAAAATTTATCAGTAACCCCATAAAGAATGGGAGAACCAGGGGATTTAGAAATTCCAACTTCTTCAATCAATCCCTTTAATAATAAAACACTAACAATATGATCTGAATTTTTTCCTCTAATATCATTTATTGAAGATTTAGTAATTGGAGCTTTATATGCAATTATTCCAACTGTTTCAATTGCCGAATCTGAAAGCTTTCTTTTTTGTTCACCAGTAACTAATTCTGAAATAAATTCTTTTGCTTCTGGAATTGTAACCAATTTATAAATACCATTAAACTCTTCGATCATGATACCCCTATCACCATTGTTAAATTTTATAATAAATTTTTTCATCATTTCTTTAGCGGTTGCAATAGTTTCTAAAACAAAAACTTGCTTAATTTCCTCATCTTTTATACCTTGATCACCTTTAACATATAATAGCGATTCAATTACCTTTTCTCTTGATGTCATTAGTACATCCCTCCTTTATATATTTTTATTTCTTCAAATTGATTAACTTGCTTTAGAATCAACTCTTCTTTTCTTGACATATCCAAAATTGCTATCAAAGTAATCACAAAATGATTGAGTGTCGGAACTGAAAACAATAATTCAAATGTTATTTCATTATCTCCATTATTATCAATTAATTTTCTAATTTCTTTTGTTCTTTCTGATGGAGATACATTAAATGTCTCAAATTTTATCTTTCTTAGCTTATCTGCTTGTGTTCTTTCAAACATTTTTCTTAAAATTGTAATTAATTTAATTGAAGTACCATAACCATCAAGAATTGATTCATCAATTTCTTTAACAAAATTAGTTGTGTCCGAAGCTTTTTTAATGAAAATTTCCTTACGTTTTTCTTCTTGTTCTTTAAGTTTTATTGAAAGATTTTTGAATTCTTCATATTCTGCAAGTAATTTTAAAAGCTTTAATTTATCTTCCTCAACTTCTAACTCTGCTTCTTTATCTTCTAGAATCAATTTGGATTTAATATAAATTAAATCTGCTGCAATTACTAAATATTCACTAGCAATATCTATATTTTTTCTTGTAATCTCAGAAATTATTGCTAAATATTGTGTTGCTAAATCGACTAAATCGACTTCAAAAATACTAATATTTTTTTTCTTTACAAGGGTTAATAACAAATCTAATGGCCCATTAAAATTATCTAATGAAAAATTACGATCCAACAATGAATTTTCTGAAAAACTTATTCCATCTTGTTTTTTCATTATTTATCCTTATTTCTAGATTCTTTTTTTTGTTTCTTTTTATTTTCAGATTCGATAAATCTTTTTGTTTCTAATTCGTCTTGCTCTTTCACTTTCATTTCTTGTTTTTCAAGTTTTTGCTTTTGCCTTTCCTCTTTATTAATTTCCTTTTGCTTCTTTTTCAAATATTTTGCTTCTTTTTTATTAGCTTTAATTTTTGATGCTTCAGTTACTTCTTCATGTAAAAGTTGTGGTGGTACAAAACTTGATTCGACAATTTTTTGAACCCTATCTGCAAGTGCATTAGAAGATTGATTTATAAAAGAATTTGCTGGAATTCTTTTATGAAAAATAATTTCTATATCAAGTGCTTCTGTTCTTCGTCAATTAACTCCACCAACAGAATTATTTATTGTAAAAGGGACTATAGGTATTAATTCTTTTTGAGCTATTTTGAAAGCACCTGGTTTAAATTCATCAATTGTCCCATTTTTATTTCTTGTTCCTTCAGGAAAAATAATTCCATATGTTTTTTGAGATTTTACAAATTTCCCAAATTCTTTGTATGTTTCCAGCGATTTTCTTAAATTATCTCGTTCTAAAAAGAAAACGTTAATTAATTCTAATGGATATCTTGTTAGATTGTCATACTTCAATTCTTCTTTTGCTAAAAAAGTTGCAATTTTATTTTGTTCATCTTTTTCATCAGTAGTTTTTTGCAATGCTTTCAACATTATAAAGGCATCAGAATAATCTTGATGGTTACCTATTAAAATAGCGGGACCACTATTAGATAAATTTTCTACACCAGTAACCTTTAAGTTAACCTTAAAATCATCAAGCATTCTTGAGGCATATTTTGAAACTAAATCATTTCTTCATTGTAAAGAGAATCTTTCAGGATCATCTTTAAGTTTTTTTAAGATTCTTCCGCACCTTCTAGCACGTTGATTTCACAAAGGTTTTTTTAATACTGCTTTTCAATTAAAACTCATTCATCACATCCTTAATTTTTATAGCAATTGCTATAATATAGTCATTTTCTCTTGATGTGCTTATTCCAAAAGAAGAGAAACAATATTTATTATCAATTTTTTTGATATCTATTTCTCTAAAATTGAAATATTTATTATCACATTTAAAAATCGCCTCTTTTATTGCTCATCTAGTTGCCAAAAACACATCCTTTGTCTCAATGTTTTTTCAATTAATTAATTCATCATTTGAAAGAATTTTTTCTGCAAATTTTTCATCCTTATTTTTAAATCTCTCGATTGATGTAATATCTATTCCAACCATATAGAATTTAATTATATCAATGAAATATTTGTTTTAAAATTTAAATAAATAAATATTTTGATGGCTTTTGCCAAATGGTGCCGCTTACAAGAATTGAACTTGTGACCCCTTCCTTACCATGGAAGTGCTCTGCCTCTGAGCTAAAACGGCTTATGAATATATTATTTTTTAAAATTATATCAAGATAATATCATTAAAAGTATTATAATTACTAACTAAATTAATAAATTGTTTGAATAATCAAACAAAGGTATTATAATATATTTAAAAACTAATAATTTAAAGTGAGATTGGAAAAATATGTCAAAATTTTTGAGAAGTGATGAAAAACAACCGATTAGCAATTCTAATCAACGAATTAATGGATCTAGATCAATGAACGAACCTAGACCAATGAATGGACCTAGACCAATGAATGGGCCTAGACCAATGAACGGACCAATGAATGGAAACGGACCAATGAATGGAAACGGACCAATGAACGGACCTATAACAATGAATGAACCAAGACCAATGAATGGAAATAGACCAATGAATGGACCTAGACCAATGAATGGACCTAGGCCAATGATTGGACCACAAATGAATGAATTTAGACCAATGCCCATGAATAGACCAATGATGCCTCAAATAAATAGTCCATTACAAATGCCAAGAAATAATAATTCTAATCATAGATCTTTACCTTACAATAATTTTAATCCTATGATGCCAGGTTTATCCAATAATAATTCTAAGTCTCAAAATATGTTTCAACAACAGATTATTAATCCAAATCATATGAACACAGGAATGTTAAATATGAACAATACAGGAATGACTTTGTTAAATAGATCAAACAATCCATTAATTTTTCAACAAAATGTTCCTAATTTTAATCAAATTAACTCTGGTATGTTGAATCTGAATACAGGAGAATTTATACCTCAACCACCACAAATGACTACAGGAATGCTAAACTTAAACACAGGAGAATTCATAATACCTCAATCACCACAAATGACTACAGGAATGTTAAACTTAAACACAGGTGAATTTATACCTCAACCACCACAAATGACTACAGGAATGCTAAACTTAAACACAGGAGAATTCATACCTCAAACACCACAAATGAATATGAACATGTTAAGTCAAATTCCTAACCAAAATTTGCTTCAAAATAATAATCCATTTTTTGATCCTTCAATGAATACATATGAATTTGATTTCAATAAAAATACCAATCTAATTGAATCAAATAATGCTTCGAAAAGTCAAATCGATTTTAAATTATCTGAACTACAAAAAATGCATAATAGTGGTTTGATTTCTGACGAAGAATTCTTAGTAAAAAAGAGAGATTTAGTCAATAAAGCACTAGATAATTTATAATAATTAAAATTTTAATTGTGGTAATATTAGTTTTATGAGTAAAAGAGATTATTATGAAATATTAGGTGTTTCGAAAACTGCTGATGCTAAAGAAATTAAAAAAGCATATAGACAATTAGCAATGAAATACCACCCTGATAAAAATTCTTCTAAAGATGCAGAAGAAAAATTTAAAGAAATAAATGAAGCAAATGAATGTTTATCTGATCCTGAAAGAAGAAAAAGATATGATGCTTTTGGTCCTGGTGAACATGCCTTTAATGAAGGTTCTTCGGGTGGTTTTGCTCAATCAGGTTTTGGTGACATTTTTAATGACATTTTTAATGCATTTAATCCTTTTGGTGGTGGACATTCAAAACAAAGAAGAAACCGAAATGCAAAAATGAAAGGTTCCAATCTTCAAGCAAAAATTGAAATTACTTTTTTAGAATCAGTTTTAGGAAAAGAGTTCTCTGAAAAATTAACAAAATATGATACATGTCCAAAATGTGAGGGATCTGGTGCAAATTCTAAAGCGGATATCAAAATTTGCGAAACATGTAAAGGTACAGGAGAACAAACACGAAGAATTCAAACGCCTTTCGGTGCGATGGTTGAACAAATACCATGTGGGACATGTAGTGGTACAGGTAAAATAATTATAAAAAAATGTAGTGAATGTCATGGGAATGGGATTATAAAAACGATTAGTTCCCCTAATATCACAATACCAGGTGGAATTAGAGAGGGTCAAACATTATTAATTAAAGGATATGGTGCTCCAGGGAAAAATGGTGGTGAATCAGGTGATTTGATTTTAGTTGTTTCTGTTAAAAATCATCCATACTATACAAGATCTGGTGACGATATTTTGTTAGATTTTCCTATATCTTTTACTAGCATAATTAATGAAGAAAAATTAAGAATTCCTACTCCTTATGGAATAGAGGAGATTTCATTAAAAAATGATATTAGATCTGGAACAATTGTAAATATTAAAAAAAGAGGTTTCAAAAACTTAGAAACTGGTCAATATGGTGATCTTAAGCTAAATATTATGATTTATGTTCCTAAAATAAAGGATAAAGATCGCAATGAAATTTCTAAAATTTTAAAAGGTTATAAAAATAAATTTCATGATGAATGAGTTGCAAAAGTAAGAAAATAGTTATTTAAATATATGGAAAATCAAGAAACTAGAGTAAAGAAATGAATGAAATATAGAGAAGAAATATTAGAGAATCAAAATATTCGAGAATCATTAATTCATTCAAACAAAGAATTCAATAAACAATATAAAAAACTTTCTACTATTTTTCATAATATTGATTTTTTAGATGGCAAAAGTAATTTTCATTCAAGAATTGATTCAATTGATTTAAAAACTCAATTAAGAATTGATGAAATTGAAAAAAATTTGGAAAATATAAATACAATAGAAAAAAGAAGTGTTATAAAAGTAGAGGAAAAGAATTATAATTCTAATAAGTATGATAAATTTATTAAAAAATATTTTGTTGCTGAACAAACTAATGTAGATGAATTTAGTAAGATAAAAGTCAGAAAAATAGATTTGGGAAAGTAAATTATGAGGAAAATTAATATAGCTATTGATGGTCCGTCTGGAGTTGGCAAAAGTACTATTTCAAAAATACTTGCTGATGAAATAGATTATCTTTTCATAAATACTGGTTTAATGTATAGAACTATTTCTTATTTTTGTTTAAAAAATAATATAGATGTCAAAAGCGAAATTAATGTTGTTAAAAGTTTGCCAGACATAAATTTAACACTCCTTCCTAAAGAACAAGTATTGTTAAACAATGAAAATGTTACTAAATTCTTGAGAGATGATGATGTTTCCATTTCCGCGTCTTTAATTGCTACATATAGAGATGTTAGAGAATTTTGTGTTTTGAAACAAAAAAAATATACTCAAAAAAAAGGTGTTGTAATGGAAGGCAGAGATATTGGGAGTGTTGTGATTCCTGATGCGGAATTAAAAATATTTTTGACAGCTAATTCTGAAGTTAGAATAAAAAGAAGAATAGAACAACTAAAAAGAAATAAAGTAATATATGATACTGATTGTGTAAGTATGAATCTTAAAAAAAGAGATGAAGCTGATTCTACACGTATTATTGATCCATTAATTAAAATGCCCGATGCTATAGAAATTGATACTTCGAATATAAGTATTAAAAAAGTAAATGAAATTATTCTAAAACTTGTTCAAGAAAGAATTCATAATGAATAATAATTTGGTTGCAATAATTGGAAGGCCAAATGTTGGGAAAAGCACACTATACAATAAAATAATTGGTAAGAGATCATCAATAGTTTATGATGAGCCCGGAGTCACTAGAGATAGACTATATCATAAAGTGAATTGATTAGGCAAACATTACACCATAATTGATACAGGTGGAATTAGTACTGAAAAAAAACCATTCCTAGAAGATATTAAGATTCAAGCACAAATAGCAATTGAAGAAGCCTCTGTAATTATATTTGTTTTAGATGGAAGAATGGATATAACTAAAGAAGATTTTTATGTTATTGATCTAATTAGAAAAAGTAAAAAAAAAATTATTATAGCTGCAAACAAACTGGAAGGAAATAAAGAATTTGATTCTTCATTTTATACGTTAGGAGTAGAAAATATTTTGCCAATTTCAGCATTACATGGAGAAGGAGTTGGTGAATTACTTGAGACTGTTTTTAATGAATTTAAGGAATCAGATGAAGAAGAAAACCATTTGTTTAAATTATCAATTATTGGAAAACCAAATGCTGGTAAAAGTAGTTTATTGAATAAATTATTAAATGAAAAAAGAGCTATCGTTTCTGAAATTCCTGGAACTACTAGAGACTCTATTAATTCAAAATTAAAAATTGGTGATGAAGAATTTGAAATTATTGATACAGCAGGAATTAATAGAAAATCTAAACTTGTTGAATCAATTGATCATTATGCATTAGGAAGAGCTTTTAATTCTCTTGATGAAAGTAATCTTTCACTTTTGGTAATTGATGCAACTAACGAACTTTCTCATTTTGATGCAAGAATTGCTGGTTATGCTATGGAAATGAAAAAACCAATTATTATTGTTATTAATAAATGAGATTTGATTAGAAAGAACACACATACAATGGTGGAATTTGAAAAAAGGATTAGAAAAGAATTTAAATTCATGCCATGAGCTCCTATAATATTTATATCGGCATTAACTGGTAATAAATTAGATAAACTTCTTAATGAAATTACTGCTGTTAAAATTAATATTGAAAGGCAAATTAAAACATTAATACTTAATGAAGTAATAATGGAAATACAACAAATGCAACCTGCACCATCATTTAAGGGTAGGAGAGTTAGCATCACATATATTAAACAGGTTAATGGCTCAATTCCAACCTTTATTTTATTTGTTAATAATATTGATTATCTTCATTTTACATATAAGAGATATATCGAAAATCAAATGAGAGAATATTTCGATTTTAAGGGAACGCCTATTTCTTTAGTTTTCCGTAATAAATCTTAAATATGTTATAATAACATACGGTTAAAATTTTATAGGAGAATGATATGAATAAAAAAGAAATGGTACAAGAATTATCAGGAATTACAGATTTGTCACAAAAAGATGTGGAATTAGTAATTAATTCATTTGTTAATGTTGTCATCAATCAATTAAAAAAGGGTGATCAAATTTCAATTTCGGGCTTTGGAACATTTAAAAAAGTTGATAAAGATGCTAGAATTGGTATTAATCCTTCAACAGGTGCAAAAATTGATATTGCTGCAAAAAGTATACCAAAATTTACACCAGCAAAACCTTTTAAAGATTCTTTCTAAAATTTTGATAATTATAAATATTTAATAAAATCTATGATTCCAGGATATATAAGTTCAAGTGCAATACCTTTACTTCTAATATATTCAAGAGTTATAGTTTTTTTTCTATAATTTACTAATGAAATATCAATTATAAAAAATTCATTAGTTCTTTTAAATAAAAAGATATAGAAGGCCATACCATTATGTTTCTTAATTTTTAAGAGATAATCATGTTGGTGATTCTTAAAATTACTCTTAGAAATAACATTTATACTGGATGATTTTGCTTCAAATGCAATGAAAGAACCTTTATAGATTCCATAATAATCAACAGTACTTTTAGAAATAACCACACCATTTTTTACTCTTCTCTTTTCATCAATTGATGAAAATTTAATATCTAAAGTTTTTTTATGAATTAAAGCAATACTTTTTTCTTCATAATATCTTATCGTTTTATTTATTATTGTTTCCAATAACATTCCTCTATTATTGTTATTCATCATTATAAATATATGTTTAAAAATATTGATTTTGAGACATAAAAAATGATATTAATAAAAAACATTATTTTAATTAGGTAATTATTTTGAAAGTTGTATAATTAATATTAGTAGTTTAGAGATGCTACCCTAAAAAAACAAATATTGGAGAAAAAATGAAAAATATAGCTATAAATGGGTTTGGAAGAATTGGAAGATTGGTTCTTAGACAAATCTTTGATTTAAAAATGGAAAAAGAATTAAACATTGTTGCAATTAACGATTTAACTGATGCTAAAACATTGGCGCATTTACTTAAATATGACAGTGCACAAGGGCGTTTTGATGGCAAAGTTGAATCAAAAGATGGTGATTTAATAGTTAATGGAAAAACAATTAAAATTTGTGCTGAGAGAGACCCTCTAAATTTGCCTTGAGGTAAACTTAATATTGATGTTGTTGTTGAATCAACAGGTTTCTTTACAACTAAAGAAGGAGCTGAAAAGCATATAAAAGCTGGAGCTAAAAAAGTAGCTATTTCTGCACCTGCAACTGGTGGAGTTAAAACAATTGTTTATTCAGTTAATGACGATATTTTAGATAAAAGTGATGTTATTATTTCTGGAGCTTCATGTACAACAAATTGTTTAGCTCCTATTGTTCATGCAATTGATAAAGAGTATAAAATTAAATCAGGTCTAATGACTACTGTTCATGCATATACTGGAGATCAAAGATTAGTAGATGCACCTCATAGTGATTTGAGAAGAGCAAGAGCAGGTGGTGTTAATATTATTCCTACTTCGACTGGAGCAGCAGCAGCAATTGGATTAGTTTTACCTCATTTGTCTGGTAAATTAGATGGTATGGCTCTTAGAGTTCCGGTTATTACAGGTTCAATCGTTGATTTAACATTTGAAATCGAAGATAAAGATATTACTGTAGAACAAATAAATAAAGCAGTGGAAAAAATGGCAAGCCCTTCATTGGAATATGTTAAAGATCCAATCGTATCAACTGATGTTATTGGTTCAACTGCAGGATCATTATATGATGCAGCATTAACAAAAATAATTAAAGATAAAGATGGAAAACAAATGATTAAGGTTATTGCTTGATATGACAATGAAACTTCATATGTTTCACAGTTTGTTAGAACTTTAGGTAAATTCTCAAAATTATAATTTTTGTAAACAATAAAAACTAAAAACAAGAAATTTTTTCTTGTTTTTTTATTTATTATTGTGTGATTATTAATTCAATATGAAAATCATTAATCAAATTATCATTATTATCAATTAATGAATATTTAAATGAAATGTAGTTCTCCTCGACTAGAATATCCTTAAGATGTGAAATTAAGACTATTGTTCCATGTTCAGTCATAACATCGTTTTTTATCTTCTTATTCTTCTCTAAATTAATTGTCATTGGACCAGCATAAATTATTACATTATCATTATTATATTCGATTCTATTTTGTATATTATTTGAAGGTTCAAGAAATTCTAAAATATTCATATCATTTTCAATTCTTCTCTCAAGATTTGAGATAAATTTAATTTCCTGTTGATTTTCATTTTGACCATATAATGATTTAAAAGTTATTGTCATTTTTACATCTCGCTTCCACTTTTTCTTTGCCAAATAAATATATAGCTTTCGCAAGTTCTGGTCCATGTTCTAGACCAGTTGCAATTTTCCTAATAGACATGAATAAATTTTTACCATTTTGACCACTTAATACTTTAGTGTTATTAATTGCTAATTGAATATTTTCAATATTGAATTCTCTTGATAATATTTCATTTGAAAAAATATTAGTTACATTATTTTTTTCATAATCACCAACAATTTCATCAACTTCATATATTAATATATTATTTTGTAATTCATTAATAGTTGCAGCATTTTCTTTGTAAACACTTATAAATATTTTTTTTCATTTTTCATTTTGATTTTTGCTAAAAACAAGTTTATTTAAAATTATTTCATCATCTTCATTTTTCATATAAATTTTTGAAAACCAATTCATCTTTTGTATATCAAATTTTGATGGTGATTTTGACAATCTTTTATAATCAAATTTCTCGATAAGTTCATTAGGTGACATAACTTCTTTAGCATCTTCACTTGTCCAACCTAAAAGTGCAAGAAAATTAAAAATAGCTTCATGACAATAACCCTCTTTTTTATAATCTTCAATGAATTGATGAAGACTTAAATCTCTTTTGGATAATTTTTTCCCATCCATATTTGTAATTATTGTTAAGTGTCCAAATAATGGTGGTTTCCAACCAAAAGCTTCATAAACAGCTAATTGTTTGGGTGTATTTGTAATGTGTTCTTCACCACGAAAAACATGAGTTATTGCCATATCAACATCATCCACAACAACAGCAAAATTGTATGTTGGAAATCCATCACTTTTCTTTATTACTCAATCACCAATTTCATTAGAATTTACGATGATTTCCCCCCTCACTAGATCATCTCATTTATATTCTTTATTTGATGGTAAAGAAATTCTAATAGCATATTCTCCCTTATCGTCTCTTTTTTTTATTTCATCTTTTGTTATCTTCAATCAATAACGATCATATCTAAAAGAAAATTTACCAATCTTTTCTTGCTCTTTTTTTTGTAATGCTAATTCTTCAGAAGTATCATATGCTTTATAGGCTTTATTATTAATAATTAATTCTTCAATATATTTATTGTAAACATCTATTTTTTCACTTTGACGATACTTGCCATATTGAGGGTTTGGATTAATGGGTGATTCGTCAGGAATAATTCCAAGTCATTTCAGATTATCCAATTGTGAATTTTCTCCATTTGGAACATTTCTTGAAAAATCTGTGTCTTCAATTCTTAAAATAAATTTACCTTTATTATGTTTTGCAAACAAGTATCCAAACAATGCAGTTCTTGCTCCACCAATATGTAAATATCCCGTTGGACTTGGAGCGTATCGAGTTCTTACTGATTTCATATATCAAATTTTACATTAAAATATGAACTCTAACTTTAAATTATGAGAATGTTAATGTTCTTAAAACAAATATTGGGTATAATAATCTACAAATGGAAAAAGTAATGTACGATTCTCTAGTTGAGATTAAAAAAAAATATGACACTTTAATTCAAGAGCTTGCAAAACCGGAAGTTCTTGAGAATATAAAATTATATACTTCAATTAATAAAGAGTGTAATAAAATAAATGAAATTGTAAAAAAATTCAATGAATATCTTTTGTGTGAAAATATTATTATTGATTCTAAAACTATGCTTTTAGAATCAGATGAAGAAATAATACAAATGGCTAAATCTGAAATAAATGACTCAGAAAAGAAAATGAAAATTTATACTGAAGAACTTAAAATTTTATTACTTCCTGTTGATGAAAATGATGATAGAAATGTTATTCTTGAAATTAGAGGAGCAGCTGGTGGTGATGAGGCAAATATTTTCGCTGGAGATTTATTCAAAATATATTCTAAATGAGCTGAACAAAATTCAATGAGTGTTAAAATTTTGGATTCTTACCCTAGTAATACAGGTGGTTATTCACAGATAGTGTTTTCTGTTAGTGGTGAAAAAGTTTATTCTAAACTCAAATTTGAATCAGGAGTTCATAGGGTTCAAAGAATACCACAAACTGAAACTCAGGGTAGAGTTCATACTTCTACAGCAACAGTTATAGTTATGCCTGAGGCTGATGAAGACACTGAAATTGAAATTAATAATTCTGATTTAAAAATTGATACATATAGATCATCAGGTGCAGGAGGGCAATCTGTAAATACAACTGATTCGGCTGTTAGAATAACTCATATTCCCACAGGAATTGTTGCAAGTTGTCAGGATGGCAAATCACAAATTTCCAATAAGGAGATGGCTTTAAGAGTTTTAAAAACTAGATTATATGATCTTGAGGTTCAAAAGAAAAAAGCTTTGGAAGGTCAATTCAGAAAATTGGCTGGTTCAGGTGCTAGAAGTGAAAAAATCAGAACATATAATTATCCACAAGATAGAGTTACAGATCATAGAATAAATTTCTCCTGCTCATTAAAAGGAATTTTAGATGGTAAGCTTAATACTTTAATTAGTGCTTTACTTGCTGAAGAACAAGTGGAAAAAATAAAGAACGCTGGTATTGCTTAAAATGCCCTCTCTTGATGATTTAATTTTAGAAAAAAAACGTTATGGATTACCTTCAAAAATCACTAATCTAGAAAAAATAAAAATAAAAATTGGAATGCCTGTTCAAAAAATAATTGGTTATGTAGAAATGAGCAATGTAAAAATCAAAGTCAATAAAAGAGTATTAATTCCAAGGTATGAAACCGAAGAATTGATTGAAATAGCTAAGGACTTAATTATCAAAAATAACTATACTAAAATTTTAGATCTTTGTTCTGGATCAGGATTCATTGGGATCGCTTTAAAAAAATGGAATGAAGAATTAGATATTCTCTGTTCTGATGTTGATAGAAAGGCAGTTTCACAAAGTAAAATTAATGCTGATTTAAATGACATAGCAATTAAAATTGTTAGATCAAATTTATTTGAAAAAATATTCGATGAATTTGATTTAATTATTTCTAATCCTCCCTATCTCAGTACAAATGAAAAAAAATTAATGAACAAATCAGTTTTATGCTTCGAACCTAAGAAAGCTCTTTTTTCAGGTGACGATGGCATGTTTTTTTATAAAAAAATTGAGAAAGAAAGTACAAAATTTTTATCTAAAAATGGTGCAATTTTGTTTGAAATAAATCCAATAAATAGTAAATATTTTGAAAATAGGGATTATATTAATATAAAAGACATCAATAACAAAACAAGATTTAGTATTTTGAAAATGAATAAATAACTTTATATTTATGTTTTGAAGAATTTTGAATATTGCCTTTCATTTTTTAATATATCATTTCTCATTTTTTAAAATTTAATTTAATTAATTTATATATAATAGTAATTAAAATATAAAACAAAATAAGGAGTATATGTGCATTTCATAGACAAAAGATCAAAATTAATAGGAACAATTGGACCTTCATCAGAAAATTATGAGGTTTTAAAAGAATTAGTTCTTGCAGGAATGACAACAATTAGAGCAAATTTTTCACATGGTGATAGAGAAGAACAACTTGGTAAATTTGTTCTAACTAGACAAATTGAAAAAGAACTTAATATTCCAATTTCAATTTTACTTGATACTAAAGGGCCTGAAATTAGAGTTGGAAAAATGAAGGATGGTGCACAATTAATAAAAGCGAATACTGAAATAATTGTTTACACATCAAATGAAGATTATATTTCTAAGATTGGTACTTCATCTGAAATAACAGTTTCTTATGCAATGGACCATGATGTTAAGAAAGGTGATAAAGTTTTATTTGACGATGGTAAATTGGTTACTTTTGTTACATCAGTATCAAAGAATTCAATTGTTGTCAAAACTGTTAACACTCATTTATTAAAATCAAATAAAAGAATTAATCTTCCAGGTATTGAATTTTCATTGCCATTTCTATCAGAAAGAGATAAAGAAGATATTAGATTTGGAATTGAAAATGGCATAGATTATATTGCTGCTTCATTTGTTAATTCTGCAGCGAATGTAAAAGAGTTAAGAGAAGTAGCTAATAAAGCAGGAGGACAAAAAGTTCAAATTATTTCTAAAATTGAATCAAGTGTAGGTATTGAAAAAATTGATGAGATTATTGAAGCTTCTGATGGAATTATGATTGCGCGTGGAGATTTAGGTTTAGAAATTCCTTATTATGAAGTGCCATATAATCAAAAGAAAATCATCAGAAAATGTCGTAAATTAGGAAAAACTGTTATTGTTGCAACACAAATGTTGGATTCAATGGAAAAATCGCCTCAACCGACAAGAGCAGAGGTAACTGATGTTTATTGAGCAACAGAATTAGGTGCTGATGCAACTATGTTATCAGGTGAATCTGCATCTGGAGATTTTCCAGTTGAATCTGTAAAAGTTATGTCTACAATTAATAAAAGAGCAGAAAAAGAATTTTACAATAAACTATATTATCCAGTACAACTTCAGGAAGCTTTTGATAATTCCACAAAAGATGACAGAAATAAAATAGCATTTGATATTGCTAAAAAAACTCAATCAGGGGATTACAAATTTGTTGTCGTACGTTCCACTACAGGAGCTCTTTTACAAACAATAGCAAAATATAGACCAAATACAGCAATTATTGGTATAGTGAAAGATAAAGATATGATTGGTAAATTCGGTATTACAAATAGTGTTTTTGTGTCTCTAGATTCTGTAAAATATTTCGATGAAATCAAAAAAGATCAATCAAAAGCAGCTGAAGCTCTAACACCTTTTGGCGCTAAAAAGGGTGATAAATATCTTGTTGTTGATAAACACTCAACTAAAGAATTCACTTACTAATTTCTAAATATTTTGAAATTATTTATAAACAAACCAATGGTTTGTTTTTTTATTGTAAAATTAAATAATATGAATTCTAAAGAAGTGCGAAATAAATGAATAAAATTTTTCGAATCGAAGGATCATTTATTTATTCCTTCTAAATCATTAATACCATATAAAGATCCATCTTTGTTATGAATTAATTCTGGAGTAGCAACATTAAAAGATTATTTTTCTGGAAAAAAAATACCACCATATCCTAGATTAGTAAATTCCCAAAAATCTATTAGAACTAATGATATTGAAAATGTTGGTGTTACTGCAAGACATCATACTTTTTTCGAAATGCTTGGTAATTTTTCAATTGGTGATTATTTCAAAAATGAAGCAATTGAATTGGCAAATGAATTTATAATCGATGTATTAAAACTTGAAAAAAGCAAATTTTATATAACTTATTTTGAAGATGATTTGGAGGTCAAAGATAAATGACTTTCTTTAGGTTACAAAAATTATCAGTTAATTCCCGGCAATAGAGATTTGAATTTTTGAGATGTTGGCTCTGGACCTTGTGGTCCGAACACTGAAATTTTTTATGATAGAGGTGAAAAATATCATAAAGGTGGGCCAGAACTTATAAGAGATGATATAGAAAATGACAGATATATTGAAATATGAAATATTGTTTTTAGTCAATATAATAATTTTGGTAATAATGAATATGTAGAATTATCACAAAAAAATATTGATACTGGTGCTGGATTAGAAAGAATTGTTTCAATAATGCAAGATGTACCAACAAATTTTGATACTGATCTATTTCAAGATATTATTAAAGAAATCGAAAAATATACAAAACAAAAATATGTAATTGAAAATTATTTTATTAAAGATTTGAAACAAGAAAGAATCAATAAAAATTTTAAAATAATATCAGATCATATGAGAGCTGTAGTAAATGCAATTAGTGATGGTGCAGAACCTTCAAATACTCAAAGAGGCTATATAATTAGAAGACTTATTAGAAGAGCATATTATTCTGGAATAAAATTAGGAATTAAAAGAAAAACCTTTTTAAACAAATTCGTTCAAATTACAAAAGATACATTAATTTTTGACATCGATGTAGAAAAAGTGTCTTCAATAATTAAGATAGAGGAAGAAAATTTTTCCAAAACAATAACAATTGGTAAAAAAATTTTAGACAATGAAATGAAAAAAACTATAGATTATTTTAATGTAGGCATTGCCTTCAAACTTTTTGAAACTTATGGTTTTCCAATAGAAATGACTAACGATATTTTAGTTGAAAATAACCTCAAACTTGATTTCGAAAAATTACAATTATTAAAAATTGAGCATTCATTAATAAGTAAAGCTAATAAAGAACATAATAATTTTGAAAAAGCTTTAAATTCTTTAAACATTATTGATAAGCAAGTAAGTGAGTTCATTGGATATGACACACTTACATCAAATTCTGAAATTCTTTTTCTTCTTGATGACAAAAATAAAGTAAATGATATAAATGGTATTGGATATTTAGTTTTAGACAAGACACCTTTTTATGCAACGAGTGGTGGGCAATTGCATGATCAAGGATTTTTAATGCAATCAGGAAATAAAATAAAAATTATTGATGTTTTCAAGGACAAAAATAATAATCATATTCATAAAGTCAATGGTAAAATAAATTCAAGTAATTCCATTGAAGCTTTTGTTGATAAGGAAACTAGAATTGGTTTAATGAGAAATCACTCTGCCACACATTTATTATTTGCAGCACTAAGAAGTGTATATGGTGATAAAATCATACAACTCGGTTCTGACAATAATCAAGATAGATTAACTTTTGATTTTCCATTAAAACGAAGACCTACTGAAAACGAGATTATTAAAATTGAAAATTTCATTACTGAAATAATTGAAAGAAACATCCATCGTGAATACATTGTAACTACAACAAAGGAAGCTATAAAAATGGGTGCAATTATGACTATTGAAGAAATGGAATATTTCAATACTGAAAATGTTAGGGTTGTTAAATTTGATGATATAACTCTTGATTTGTGTGGCGGAACACATATTGATAAAACAAACAATATCGAAAAATTCAAGATTATATCTATCGATAGTAAAGGATCAGGTATTTATAGAATAAGAGCAATAACTTCTAATTTTTTAGTAAATAAATACATGAATGAACAAATTAAAAAGCAATTGGATTTATTGAAATCTCTGGATAATAAAATTAATAAAATTCATGGTACTAATATCAAACATTCTTTTAATCAAAATACCGATTTAAGTATATATTTAAAGGATATTAATTCAGAAATTGATAAGTCTAAGGAATTATTAAAGAAACTTTTAAAAACAAAGAAAATTACAATTAATGCTGACTTACAACCAATTAAAATAGGTTCTTTTGATTTTTATTTTGCAAATGATATAGATAAAGAAATTATAAAAAATATGGCTGTTTCTCTCCGTGAAAAATCTGCAAATTCATTAGTGGTACTTCTTTCTAAATTTGATTCTAAATCACTTTTAATTATTACATCAAAAAATATTGATTCCAAGGAGTTTGCGAATAAGATATCAAAAATAAAAAAAATCAATGGAGGAGGAAATAATTTAATTTGGCAAGGTGTTTCATTGGAAGAAATACATTTTGATGACATTAAGAATTTATTATAATGAGGAGATTAATTGCATTAGATTTAGGAACTAAAAAATGTGGAATCGCTATGACTGACCCATTACAAATTATTGCTCAACCACTTGAAGTAGTTTTTTATGAAGCACAAAAATTTGAAAAGATATTAGCTAGATTGCAAGAAATTAAGCATAAGCAAGGACCAATTGAAGCTTTTATATTAGGTAATCCTTTGATGCCAAGTGGTGATGCTTCAAATATGAGCAATATTGTAAATAAATTCAAAATTGAACTAGAAAACAATTTAAATATACCTGTTATTTTATTTGATGAAAGATATAGTTCAAAACAATCCACAAAAATAATGATAGATATGAATATGTCAAGATTACAACAAAAAAAGAATAGAGATAAATTTGCTGCTCAAATAATATTAGAAAATTATTTATTATTTAAAAATAAACAATAAATAACTTTATTAAAAAACAAGATTTAATTCTTGCTTCTAATATTTATTTACTAATTTTACTAAATTGTCATCTTCATTTGTCTACTGAAATATAAATTTCATCTAACAATGGTTGGATGGTATTTTTTCCTTCAACTTTATCACACAAATTAATAATTGTAGTTAAATCATCAACAATGATTTTGGAAATTTCATCTTCATTAAATTCTTTTGGTTCAATCTCTTTAATAACACTATATTTCAATTGATCTTTTAAAGTGCCAATTGCAAAATGTTTATTCATTACGATTTTTTCAGCCACATCATCATAGAATAATGTCATTTTTTTAAATAATTTTTCTGTATTCTTATGTAAAGAAAAGAAATTTTTGTTAGCCATATTTCAGTGTAGGTTATAAACTTTATTAGTAAATACCATCAGTGAACCTTGCAATACTTTTAAATTTTCAATATTTTTATCATTCATTTTTATCTCCTTGTATAAATTGCATTTCTATACAAAACAATCATAACATTTAGTATATAAAAAATTCCATTAATGGAATTTTAATAATGGATTATTTTTCTGTCTGCCAAATAATGTAATCTAATTGACTCGTATCATTAACAAGTGAAGATTTAATCTTATCAATTAATTTAATTTTATCAATATTTCATTCATATTCTTTTATTTTGAATACACTATATCCTCTATCTTCAAGAAAATATTGACGATCTATTTCTTCAATCATTTCTTTAACAGAACGATTAGTTTTTCATCTTTCAATCAATAGTGCTTTCAATATTTTTTTAGATTTTTTGTCTAATATCAATAGATCAATTTTTTTGGATCCAACCTTAATATTTATTTGAATCTCATATTTACTACTTAAATTTTTAATCAAATCACCATAAATATTTTTAGAGATTGTGGATGTAAAATCCACATCCTCTATCTCAACCTTATCACCTGTTTTTTCAACATTAAGTAACATTGTTCCTTCATTTATTTCATAAATATTTTCCATTTCTTCATTTACAATCTCAATTGTTTTATTAGCTTTAGTAGCGTCTAAATATTCTATGAATTTCTTAAAGATAATTGCATTTTTATTATTGATGTTTGAAACCTTAATTTCATTTCCTTTCATAGATTTAACAACAATCATTTTCGATCTTGCTCTTGTAATGGCAACATTTAAACGATTCGAACCACCCTTAGCATTTAATGGACCAAAATTGTTTTTAATAATTCCATCCTCATTCTTTCCATAAGAAATTGATAAAATAACCAAATCACCTTCATTACCCTGAACATTTTCTAAATTGGTTATTGTAATACTATTATTTTCTAATTTTTCCTTAAGCAATTCAGGAAATTTATTAGATTTTTCAATAAGTAAATTTTCAATCAATTGTGATTGTTTAGAATTAAATGTAACGACAAGAATTTTTTCATATGTTGCATGATATTTAATCAATAATTCAATGACTTTATCTGCTTCCTCTTTATTCATTTGATTTCAAGTTCCTTCAACATCATAAACATCTATTCCTTTTTCAAGAATTCCACACTTTGTTGCTACTTCCAAATTATTGTTGTAAATAAATTTATTAGAAAATTCAATTAATTCCTTAGAATCAGAACGATAATGATTTTTTAAATGAAATTCATTTCATCATGAAACTTTTGCTCTTTCTAATAAAGATTCTGCAGCATCAAAATCATCAAAATCAAAATCACTTTCGGTTCCTTTAGACATAAAGAAAGAAGAAGGTTTTAATTGTTTGTCATCACCAGAAACTACTTTAACTTTACATCTATAAACTAAAGGATAAGATCTTTCGATGGACATTTGAGAGGCCTCATCAAATATTCCATAATAAAATTCATCCTCAATCAAAGGAATCATGTCTGAAACATTATCAGGACGACAAACTCAAACTGGAAATAATTTCTTAAGAGATTCATAATATCTTTTTACAAATTGAGTTATAGATGGATATGTACCAGATGAAGCAATTCTCAAGACATTTGCAATCTCATCTTTTTCATCTTTTGATAATTTAATCAAATAATTTCTTAATGAATTAACATATTTTTTGAAAATTAATTCTTCAACAATAGATGATGAACGTATTGCTTCTTTTCTTAATTGAGTAATAATATCTTGTAAATGTATTCCTTTTATTTCTAAAAACATTGGAATTTCTTTAACAATATCATTTCATAACGAAATTGTTTTAAGCTTTATAAATTGACTTTGAGTAATCGGAGCAGATATATGATGCATAACTTCACCAACACTTGATAAATCAAACATTGTAAAGTTTTCTAAATATAATGTTTTAATATAGGGAATTGAAAGTCATGATCATTCTTTAAGTATTAATTGATTATTCGAACTAAAGATTGTTTTAATTTTGTCAAGATCCAATAAAAAGGCATTATCAAATGAAAAGAATTCTTTGAAATCGACAAAATCCTCAACAAATTCTGATTCTAATATATCGATATTTTTTATGAACTCATTAAACATATCTATAATTTCATTCATATTTTTAGAAATAAGCTTGACAGATTTTAATGGTAATTCACAATTATTAATGTCATTAATAACTTTTTTGTTAGTAACAAATTCTGCAAAAATAATTTCAGATTTTGAACTATCATTAATTGATTCATTAAAAGTACTTAAAAATTTCTCAACTTTTCTACCATTTTCACGCAAAAATAATAATCAATCATATTTATTAATTTCTTTTTTATATTTTTCTTTAAAATTTTCACATAGAATAGAATAATTAACTAATTCATCTTTTGGAAGTTCACTAAGTTCTGCTTTTTTAGAAAATAATCTTTTTGTAAAAGAAACATAATCATGAATTCTTTCTAAAAAATCATATTTTTGTTTTTGAGTTTTATCCATAAAATCTTGATATTCTTTAATATTTTCATATTTTTTCTTGAATTCAAAAAACTCTTCAAATACTGCAATAAGTTTTTTTCCACCAAGCAAGAAAAATTCAACAAGTTTTATGTTAGTAGATATTTTATGTTTTATTTTTTTAATTTGTTTCATTATTTCATTAGGGCTAAAATTGTCTTCCAATTTATATTTCTTAACGAATTTCTTATATTTCAAATACTCATCAAAAAAATCATCTATTTTAGAAATATTATATTCAACTAAAAAATTATTAAGAACTTGATAAATAGTAGTATTGCCAAAACCTTCTAAAAAAATATTTGATAATCATTCATTACATATTTGTTCACCAATTTCATTTTTTAAATCTTGATATTTTGAATAGTCCAAATTAAAAATATTATCATTATAATCTTCAATTGATCAATGTTTTTTAACTAGAATCACTAATTCTGAATATCAATCTTGATAGTTATTAAAAAACATCATTTCATTCTTATCCATTTTTAGAGGTTCTATAACTGCGTTTCTTGTATAGCGAGAAGGTTCGCGATATCATTGCGTTCCTAGTATGGTGTTTAATGAGGCAATTTTATTATAAAATTCACTTGAATTCCTGTTATCACAAAGATAAAGAGTAAATTGCGAAAGAGAATTGATTCTTGATGTCAAAACATCTAATGCTGCTCTTTTTTCAGAAACCATTAAAACATTTCTTCCCCTAATCAAGGCATTAGAAATTATATTGGCAATAACTTCTGATTTTCCTGTTCCTGGTGGACCATAAATTAATGTAGACTGCTTAAGAGAAGAAGCCACCGCATATTTTTGGAATATATTTAATGGTCTATTAATTTCCAATATATCTGATTCTTTTATGACCTGATCTTCATAATATTTACTAGGTTTAAAATTTCCATCAACTTGAGATTCAAAGGGATCAGTATTTAACTCTATAATTTTTTCTAAATCCTGTTTTAGAGCAGAACCTCCAGGTTCAAAAAAACCAAGAACTGTTGAAGATTCTACATGCAATATTGAATATTTTTCTATTAATTCTTTAGTATCTTCTTTCATAAAACTTTCAAGAAAATGTGGTGTGTAAGTAATGTTATAACCAGCCATTTCTCCAAATCTTTTAAGTGCTTCTTCAAACGATACTGGTCTCAATAATTCATTAGAACTCATATTTGTTTTATATTCTTTATTTAAAACAACACATAGCTTTTCATTAACAATTATTTCATCATCTATTCTTTTAAGAATTAATTTAGCACTTTCTTCAACTATTTCAACTTTTTGAATGATTAGAGGAGCTTTTATCGCAACATTATCGCCCAATCTACCTTTTAAAAACTGATATGTAATATGTAAAGGTCATATTGCAGAATCATTATAAAATTGTTTAGCAGTTTTATTAATTGCCAAAAATATTTTTTTAGAAGATTTCATTTCGGAAATAAAATGATTAATTACTTTAATTTTATTCATTGAAAAATTTTCATTTAAATTTTTAATCATACTTGTTGAAATAACAAAACCATTATTCAAAACAACATCAATAAATTTATTAACATCTTTTGCTGTATTCAATTCTTCCTCAAAATATGCAACTCCAGAAGCGGCTGAAATTTCTAAACGATCTGTTTCTTTATTGATAAATGCAAGAAAAGCATCCTTTTTAACATATTTCATTATATCTATATGTTTATTTGTTAAGCTAGTTTTAATACAGTAATCAACTGGATTTATTGTAATAAGATTTAATAACTTGTGTTTTATTGCCTTTTTCATTTTTCTCCCCAATAATTTCGTTCTAAATATAATTCAATTTTAAAGTAATTTCTTGATTTAATTTTTATTTTCATATATTTGTAAAATATTTATCTTATTTAAAGATATATTTAAAAATAATCTAAAAATAAAAATAAAAAAACCACTCTTACAATTCAAAGAATGGTTTATCTTAAACGCCTAAGATTTTTTATTTTATCAACAAAAGGAACAATACAATTAAGTATTTTTAAGACATTTCTAGGTCATATAGACTTCAAAACCCATTTAGATATCCTAAATAAGCTAATTACATTATAACATTTTAAAAATATTTATAAACAAATTTATTTTAGATAAATTTTTATTTAAAAACTATATCTCAAAAGTTAAAAATTTACAATAATAAAAAATAAGTTATAATAAAATGTATTAATAAAATAATTTTAAAAGGAAAACCAAAATATTATGTATCAATATAAAGCAGTATTATCATCAAATAAAGAGGTTCTAACTAAGGATCACACAATTGAAGATATTGAAAAATTTGTTGTAGGTTGAAGAAGAAGAAATGCTTCAAAAGCAAATGACACTATTGAAATCATTCATGTTTTTAGAAGTAATAAATTATCCTGAAGACCTAAAGAAGAATTAGTAAAAATTATCTAATATTTAAAATTTTGTTAATGATTTGTACTTAATAATGATAAAATTGATAATTAATATTCAATAGCATTTGCCATTGAATAATTTGATATTAATATCCAAAAGGTTTTAAAATATGAAAAAAGTACTAATTATTAGTGGAAATAACCATCACTTTACTTCAGGTGCTGATATGTACACAAAAAGAATTATTAAAATTCTTAAGAAGCAAAATTGCATAATTGATGAATATTCTTTTCAAATTAATATGACACAAAAAGATTTAGAAGAAACGGATGATATTAAAATAATAACTCCTGGTGGCAAATTTAATGATTGCAAGAAATTTAGACTAAAATGAATGTTAAGAAATTATTACAATATTGCCTTTCGCTCTAGAAGACAATTAGATAAATTGATTGATGAATATGATTTGATAATTGATGCTTCTTTAACATTAGTAAGATCAAAAAAATTACTTAATAGTGACAAGTATTTATACATACAGCATCAATCAGCTGATTTTTTTGAGATGAAAAGATATGGCTTTCTAACACCATTTGCATTTTTTTTAATTAGAGCAACTGGATTTAGGAATTGTTTTAAATTCGCAAAAAATATAGTTTTTTTTGATGAAATGAATCAACAATATATCGAAAATAAATTCAAAAAGAAAAAAAACACAAAATATTTTCAAGTTTATAATACTAGCATTAGAAGAAAAGTAATCGAAGAAAATAGAATACTTAAAAATGAAATATATAAGAATAATAGTTTTGAAAGAAACATTATTTATATTGGCAGAGTAACTACGGAACAAAAAAGATTCAATGATGTTGATAAAATGATGAGAAGAAGCAAGAATAAATTGGATGTGTATGGATTTGGTTCTTACGAAGATAGAATAAAGAAAAATAAAAATATAATTTTTCATGGAAAACTAAAGCATGAAGATGTCATAAATGTCAATCTACATTCTAAATTTAATTTTCTATTAAGTAATTATGAAGGATTTTCAGGTTCATTAGTTGAGTCAATATGTTCACTGACTCCAATAATTGCAAGAGATTCATTTATATCAGCAAAATTTTTAACAGATAATAATAAAAATGGTTTTCTTTTTGATAACAAAAACAATATTAAAAAATATACTCAGCAATTTGATGAAATAAATGATTTGCCAATCGAAAAGTTAAAAGAACTATCAGACAATTGTTATGAGTTTGCAATAAAATATTTGTGTTATGAAACATTCGAAGAAAAATGAATTGCAATTTATAAAGAAATGACTAAAGAAGTATAATATTTATAAGTACATAAATGAATAAATAAATAAATGTTATAATTTAAAAAATATTTAAATAGGAAATGGTAAAAAATGGATTTAGGCTTAGCAATTGGATTGATAATAGGTATATCAATAATTTTATTTTTATTAGGAGGATTTTTGGCTTTTTATTTCACCAAAAAAATGTTTGAAAAACAATTAAGAGAGAATCCTCCAATTACTGAAAAAATGATTAGAGCTATGTTTCTTCAAATGGGAAGAAAACCTTCTGAAGCACATATTAAAAGTGTTATGAGATCAATGAAAAATGCCAAATAACATAATTTTAAACATTAATAATTAGTGATTCTATTTATATTTATGTATAATGTATTAATCAATAAATCAAATTAAGGAGGCAAATATGTCAAGAATAGATGAAATCACTGGTACAAAACCGATGTCAGGAAATTTGCGTTCTCATGCTCTTAATACATCAAAAAGAAGATTTAATTTAAATCTCCAAAAAGTAACAATTTTTGAAGGTGGAGAAAAAATTACTTTGAGAGTGACAGCAAAAACTAAAAGAACACTTCGTAAACAAGGCAGAATCTAAAAGCTAAATTATTTAGCTTTTTTTGTTTCTTTTTGCATTTTAAATTTTTCAAGCTTATCAATAAATTCATCATCACTAAATGCTTTAGTTGGTTGTGCATTGTTTCATAAGATTATTAAATAATTAACTAATTCTTTATGATTGTTAATAAATCGATAATTATAATCATTATAATGATTCAAAAATACATTTTCTTGTTCGGTAGTCAACCTTAAACTTTCAATTATATATGCAAGCTCAAAATGTTTATCTCCCATATGGGCGTATTCTCAATCAATTATGTATAATTTTCCACCGCTAGTTTCAATAAGATTTTGATCCCAAATGTCTGAATGAATAGGAGTAAATTTATCTTGATTTTTTAGAATATAATTGATTCTTTTATAGTAATCATTAAGAATAGGAATTTCAATATTTTTTTCTTTCAATATCTTTCTATATTCTTTAATTCTTGCTGCAATATTAAAAGGAGGGAATTTACTTTTAGAAGTATGAATTACTTTTATGTTTTCGGCAATCTTAATCAATAAATCATCAGTAACTTTAGGTATAGTTCCTTCAATAAATTCTCATTCATTTTCTTTTTCATTTTGAGAAATCAATTTAGGAATAAAATCAAATTTATCTAATATTTTATAATCAATTTTGTGATTAAATTTATTATATATTTTGACTTGTATGAAAACATTCCCATCTTTATATGACATATTTGTATGACCATCTTCAATTTTAACTCTCATTCATTTCCGTTCATCTTAATATAAAATAATTCTAACATTAAAAATAAAAAGTATTATAATGTAATAACAAAATATTTAAAAAAAGGATTTTATGCATGATTACAAAGATAATTTTAGTAATGCTATCGAGTATGCTGTAAAGAAAACAAAGCTTACATGATGAAAACTTATTTTTCTAGGAGTAATGGGTTGTATATATGTTGGGATAGCCTATATTGCTTTTATTGCAATAATAGCAGGAACACAAGATAAAGATGTTTTTGTTGATGGATGAAAAGAAAATTTATTAAATAACAATATAGCACCGAATGTTGATATAAAAGGTTGGCCCTTAGTTGTTGCTGGTGCCATTTTTCCTGTTGGACTTTTATTAATTATTTTTCTTGGCGGATCATTATTTACATCGGATAATTTAACTTCCATTGCAATTTTGACACAAAAAGTTAAAGTATCACCAGTAGTTGTAAAATGAGGATTAACATTATTGGGAAACATTATTGGGGCTTTTATGATAGCAGGTATTGCAAGAGGTGCAAATATCTTTGATGACAAGCAATTATTTGTTTTACAACAAATCATTACTAAGAAAGTTTATCTTGAATGATGGCAGGCATTTTTTTCAGGTATTTTATGTAATATTCTGGTGGCGGGAACGGTTTGATCAACAATGGCCACAAAACATTCAATTGCTAAAATATTTTTAATATATTTTCCTATTTGATTGTTTGCAATAGTTGGTTTTCAACATGTAACTGCTAACTCTATTTTGTTTGCTTTTGGATGA
>JBOFXM010000108.1:0-1617 GCA_051654165.1 Metamycoplasmataceae bacterium | reverse complement strand
CAATTAATGAATTTATAGTAATCGGACCTAAATCTTTTATATCACTTAATTTTGTAAAATCAAATTCAATAAAATTCTCAAGAGATTTAATTTTCGAAGCAATAATTTTACAATTTCTATCTCCTAAATGATTTATCCCAATTGCAAATAATATAAATGATAAATCATTTTTTTTCGAATTATTAATTTCTCTCAACAAATTATTAAGAAATTTCTCACCAATTCTTGGAATCATTTTAATTTCTTCAATTTTGTCATTCAATAAATAAATATCAGGATATCTTTTTATTATTTTTAACTCATAAAATTTTCTAATTCAAGATTCACCTAATCCAGCAATATTCATGGCCTGCCTTGAAGCAAAATGAATAATTTTTCTAATACTTATTTCAGGACATAAATTATTAATACAAAATTGATCAGTCATTAATTCATTATCAACAAGTTTCTGTTTGCAGAATGGACATATATCTTCTTTTTGATATTTTTCCTTATTATTTTTCTTTGAAAGTGCAAATACTTTTGGAATTATTTCTCCAGCTTTCTTTATTAAAACATCATCACCAATATTAATGTTCAAATTATTAATATAATTAAAATTATGCAATGTTGCAGCAGAGACTATTGTTCCCTTTAATGAAACAGGTTTTAATTGTGCATTATAAGTTACCATACCGGTTCTTCCAATAGTTATTGTTATTCCAATTAATTTGGTTTCAACCAATTCATCATTAAATTTATATGCAATATTATATTTAGGAAATTTAGTAGTAAAACCTAATTGATCATAATATTTTATTTCATCTAATTTTATTACTATTCCATCTGTTTCAAAATCTAATATATTTCTATGGTTTTCGAATTGAGCAAGATAACTAATTATCTTATCAATATCATTTGTAAGAAGACCATTATCTAGTGTTTTAAATCCTTGTTTTCTTAAAAATAACAATGATTGATGAAACGAACTCAATTTATATAATTCAGGTGAAACAATTTCATAAACAAAACAAGATAATTTTCTTTCTTTAACTATGTTTCTATCATTTTGTCTAAGAGTGCCACTTGCCATATTTCTAGGATTTGCAAATTTAGAATCAGATTTTTTAAGAGTTGAAAAATTAGATTTTGAAATAAACACTTCTCCTCTTATTTCAATATCATCTTTATAATTTATAAAAACAGGAATGTCACTTATTATATTGTAGACATTGTCAGTAACATCTTCACCTATTGTTCCATCCCCACGTGTTAATGCTTTATTTAATTCTCCATTTTTATATTGTAAAGCAATAGATAAACCATCAATTTTAGGTTCAAGATAAAAATTAGTTCTATCATTTTTTGTTACCTTCAAAACATCATTCCTGAATTTATTAACATCTTCTAATGAATAAGCTTTATCCAAAGAAAGCATCTTCTTTACATGAGTAATTTTTTTAAATTTATTTACAATATTTGAACCAACATTATTAGTAGGTGAATTATCAGAAACATATTCTGGATATTGCATTTCCAATTTAACTAATTTTCTTAAAAAAGCATCATAAATTTTATCTGAAACAGTTGGAGAATCATAATTGAAATATTCATCATTTCATTTATTTATTTTTTCTA
>JBOFXM010000107.1:0-5312 GCA_051654165.1 Metamycoplasmataceae bacterium | reverse complement strand
GGGGCTGTTGGTATGAAAATTATCAAGGTTAATTCATTACAAGCAACTATCACTAAATTAAAAAAAGAAATGTTTTGAATTTATGCAACATCTTTAGAAAAAGATGCAATGGATTATTCAACTATTAATTATAATTTTCCATTGGCTTTAATAGTTGGCAATGAAGGCAAAGGCATTTCAAGATCTCTTTTAAATGAAGCAGATCAAAATATTTTTATAAAAATGGAAGGAACGGTTCAATCTTTGAATGTTGCTGTAGCAACAGGAATTTTTTTATTCTATTTAAAAAACAGAAAGGATGAATAAATGTCTAATTCTGAAAAAATAATTAGAAAACTCTATATTAAAAATAATGATATGTTTAGAAAAAATGCATATTATATATTAAAAAAATTTTATTCAATTCCAGTTGATGAAAATGATTTAATATTAGATTGTTTACAAAAATTATTAAAAAAAGCAAAAGTATTTAAACCCACGAAACAATTAACTTTAGAGCAATATTTACTTTCTAATGTTAAGTATATTATGTTTTCTTATTGTCGATCTTTTACAAGAAAGAATAGTGCAATTTTGAATAATTATTTAGATTTTGATTTAGTGGAAAATCTTCATAGTGATACTTACAAATCATTAGAAATCAATTATGATTTTTTAACAGATACTCAGTCAAAAATTTTTAATGATTTGTTTATTGAAAATCTATCAATTAAAGAAGTGGCAATTAAGAATACAACCACATCTCATATTATCAAAAAGGAAGTTAAAAAGATTCAAGAAAATATAAATAAACAAATTGAAAATTTTGTCCATTAATTCTTTAATTAAAGATTAATTTAATGTAACAAAACAGTTCTAATTTGTGCTTTTATATTTGGCTTTAAGTCTATTTCATATTTAGTAAACATTTTTTTTAATTAGGTATAATAAGTTATAATGAAAAAAAAAGTTGCATTAGCATGCCAAAATTGTAAGATTAAAAATTATTATACAAATAAATCAAGCATTGATCGATTAGTAATAAATAAATTTTGCAAGAATTGCCGAGCACATCATGAACATAAAGAGGAGAAGTAATGGAAGAAATTGATAATGTTTCAAATGTTGAAAAAACAAATGAATCTCTTAATGTTGATAATGTTGCTCTTAAAGAAAAACCTTATGTAATTAGAAATTTTAAAAAAGAATTAAAAAGAGTTAAATGACCTGTGGAAAAAAAACACAACAAAAGTTTTTTTTATATTTTTCTTTTTATAATATTCTTAACAGGTTTTTTTGCTTTAGTGTCATTGGGAGCAACAGAACTAATAGAATTAATGGGAGCAAAATAGCATGAGTGATAAATTAAAAATGGAATGATATATGGTTTCAACAGTTTCAAAAAAAGAGGAAAATGTTATTGAAAATTTAAAAAATAAAATATCAGCTGAAGGGATGAATCATCTTTTTGAAGATTTTAAAATTTTTAAACAACCAATAATAACAAGTGTTGAGTTATTAAAAAAATCAAAAGGTAAAGAATATAAAATTAAAATGGAAAACATGTACAAAGGTTATATTTTTGTTAAAGTTGTTATGACTGATGAAGCATGATTCTTAATAAGAAATACAGAAAATGTTACTGGTTTAGTAGGATCATCAGGTAAAGGTACAAAGCCAACTCCTATTAGTGAAAGACAAATCAAAAAATCTATTGAAATGGAGAAATTAAAAAATCAACAATTTAAAGATCTAGAATATAAAAATCCTTTCGAGATCGGTGTTATTGTTCAAATAGTTCAAGGATCTTTTACAGGGGAAAAAGGAAGAATTATTGAAACAGACATTGAAAATCAATTAGCTATTGTTGAAATTGAATCTTTTGGAAGAAAAGTTCCAACAGAATTTTCATATAAAGCTCTTTCAACTATTTCTAATAATAATTAACTTTTTTAAAATTTTATTTCAATTTTTCACTATAATAATTAAGCATTTCAAAATATAATAAATGTATAATTTGGAGGAGTAGCAAAGCGGCCAAATGCGGGTGGCTGTAACCCATTTTCTTCGGATTCGGGGGTTCGAATCCCTCCTCCTCCACCATTTTGCCCCTTGGCCAAGCGGAAAGGCATCGGCTTTTGGTGCCGACATGCGTAGGTTCGAATCCTACAGGGGCAGCCATATCATCCATTAGGGGTGTTTTTTTTATTCGATTTTTGAAAATAACTTATAATTAAACAATGAAATCAATCAAACAAATAACTCCAATTGAAGAAAATTTCTCTAAGTGATATATTGATGTTGTTAAGAATGGAAATTTGATCGCATATGGCCCAGTAAAAGGAACAATAATTTTTAAACCAAATTCATATGGTATTTGAGAAAATATTCAAACTCATTTTAATAAAATATTAAAAAAACAAGGAATAAGAAATGTTTATTTGCCAATGCTTATTCCAAATAATTTAATATCAAAAGAACAAAATCATGTTGAGGGATTTGCTCCCGAATTAGCAACAATCACAAAAGTCGGAAATAGGAAATTATCAGAGGATATTTATATTAGACCAACTTCTGAAGTTTTATTTGCTGAATTTTTCAAAGGAGAAATTAATTCTCATAATGACTTGCCATTATCATATAATCAATGAGCAAATGTTTTAAGATGAGAAAAAACAACAAACCCCTTTTTAAGAAATACAGAATTTTTGTGACAAGAAGGTCATACATGTCATTTAGATGAAAAAGAGGCTCTCGACATGACAATGAATATGTTAGAAACATATAAAATATTTTTAAGAGATTATTTAGCAATTCCTGTCATTACAGGAACTAAAACTGAATTGGAAAAATTTTCAGGTGCTGTTTCAACATTTACAGTTGAAGCAATGATGAAAGATGGAAAAGCTCTCCAAAGTGGTACAAGTCATTTTTTTGGACAAAATTTCTCCAAAATATTTAACATATCTTATAAATCTAAAAACAATAAGCAAGAATTCGTTTATCAATCTTCATGAGGCATTTCTACTAGATTACTCGGTGCTATAATAATGACACATGGCGATAATAGGGGAATTATCATTCCACCTAAAATTGCACCTATTCAAATTGATATTATTGAAATTATGGCGGATAAGGAAAAATTAGTTCAAGATCTTTCACATAAAGTAAAAAATGAATTAGAAAATTCATATTCTATAAGAATTGATAAAACAAATAAAAGTGGTGGATTTAAAGCAGCACAATCAGAAATTGAAGGTGTTCCTCTTAGAATTGAGATAGGCCCAAAAGAAGCGAAAAATAATGAAGTTATTGTTGTGAGAAGAGATACATTAGAAAAAACATTAGTTAAATTCGAAAATTTAAATGTAGTTGTTGAAAAAACATTGAATCTTATTCAAAATAATTTACTTTTAAATGCTGAAAAAAGACTTCATGAAAATATAGTTACAATTAAATCTTATGAAGAATTTAAAGAAGCGATAAAACAAAACAAATTTGTATTAACTCCAATTATAGATGATGATGCTTTTGAATTAAAAATTAAAGAAGAAACTACTGCTACAGCAAGATGCATTCCTTTAGAAATGGAGATACCAACTGAAGGTGTGTGCATTTTTACTGGTAACACCACAAGCAGATTTCTTATTTATGCAAAATCATATTAATTAAATGATAAAATTGAAATATAAATTAAATAATAAGGAGATAGAATATGATTCATGCAGTTAAAAGCCTAGAAGAAATTCAAAACATTATAAAAACAAAGGAAGGAATGATCATTTTGAATTTTCATTCTGAAACTTGTGGACCTTGCATTATGCAAATGCCGATATTAGAGGATTTATCAAATGAATTAAAAATGATTTTGATAACATGTGATGTTGATAATAACAAAGAAGCTTTAGAGCATTTCAAAATCACAGCAACTCCAACAACTATACTATATAAAAATGGAAAATCATTATTCACTAATGTAGGGTTCTTTCCTTATGATAAGTGAAAAGAGGAAATATTAAAATTAAAATAAACAATAATGTTAATGATGATTTTGAAGTTCAATGTTTTTTTATCGATCTTGATGGGACATCATTAGACTATAAAAGGCGTTATGTTTCAGATTTAAATTCTAACAAAATTAAAGAAATTAATGAAAAAACTCCAGTAATTATTTCTACAGGAAGAAGTTTTGGCAATAAAGTTAAAAACATTATGCAGCAATCAAATATTAAATATGCTATTTGTCAAAATGGTGCAATTATTGTTAACAATCTAGGTGAAATTTTACAAGATATTGTTATTGATTCACAAATTGTAAGTCTTATAAAAGATATTGCTATTAAAAAAAACGTTTTTATTATTCCTAATTCTAAATACCAAGTTTATACTAATAATTGATATTTAAAACCATTAATTTATTTAAAGAAGAAAAATTATTTCAAATTAAAAGATTTTGATACAACTCTTAAATATAATAAATTGGTTCTTGCTGGTTGTACAAGAAAGAAATTGTATAAAATATTCTTGGAATTAAGGCAAAAATTTCCTTCACTTTCATGTAAAATATCCGGAAATGATTTAATAATAGAAATTACTGATTCTAAAGCGACTAAAGGTTTAGCGGCAGTTTTTGTAACAAAGCTTTTAAATGTTGAAGCAACTAAAAGTATTCATATTGGTGATTCAATGAATGATACTTCAACTATAGATTTTTTAGGAGCATTAATTGCAATGAAAAATTCTTCGCAACATTTATTAAATGTTGCTACTCATGTCGGTCCTGATTATCGACATGGCGGTCTTTCAAAAGTGCTTGATGGCGACTTCACTATAAATAAAGATAGAATAAAATAAAAATAATATATAATTTAAAAGATTTAATATGGCACCATAGCCAAACGGCCAAGGCATGGGTCTGCAACACCCTGATTACGAGTTCGAATCTCGTTGGTGCCTCCATAATGCGCTCGTAGCTCAATTGGATAGAGTGCTTGGTTACGGCCCAAGAGGTTGAGGGTTCAAGTCCTTCCGAGCGCGCCATATAATTATTAAAATTACCACTAACTTTCAAATAAAAATGAAAAATGCCTTTTATCAATTAATCTTTTAATGATTATTTTTTTAATGATTTTTTTGATCATTTCTTCATTAAAAATATTTTCTTTCTTCATAGACATTTCAGCAATTTCAACTAGATTTTGATAAATCACATTTTTTGTCTCTTCATCATATCAATTCTTATTTGTAATAAAATTATTATGATCTACAATCGAGAATTTTCTACCAGGATATTTTTTAATATCATAATCATAATCAATATATTTTATTGTATT
>JBOFXM010000106.1:0-1189 GCA_051654165.1 Metamycoplasmataceae bacterium | reverse complement strand
TTTTATAGTTTCATTGATATTCTTAATATTTGAAAGTTCGAAATCAATTTTTCTAATACAACCTTTTATATTTACTTTCATTTTAATAGTTTTTTCTTCAATTTCAAGAAGCTTTCCATCAAATTTATTACAATTAAATCTTTGATGTATTAGGGTTATATTAATGTTTTCATTAATATAATGAACTAAATTTTGAAATAATATTTTTCTTTCAGCTCCGGGAGAATAGATATTTAAATAATATTCTTTATCACTTTTATCAATTTCCTTTAAAAGATTGGAAATGATTTTACTCTTTTCTTCAATTTCAGCTAACGTTGAATAATTTATTTTTATATCTAAAAAATCTAAATTATCTCTTCTTGAAAATTTACAATCAAGTAGTTCGAAATCAAGTTTTTCTCTTAATTCTTCTAACAATATTACCTCTCATTTAGTTTTATTTTTGCTATCTTTAATAAAAAAATTGCTTTAGCAACTTCCATAATATTTATTTTAAATAATTAATTAGCATATTTATTATAACTTATAAATCAATATATTAAAAAAAATTAACATGATTTTAGAAATGCTGATAATAATGGGTGAGGATTAAAAGGTGTTGAATTGAATTCAGGATGATACTGGGTTCCTAAATAGAATTTTTTTGATTGGACTTCACATGTTTCAACTAAACCTGTAGCTTTATCATAACCTGAAAAAGAAAAATCTTCATTTTCCAATAAATTTATATAAGCTCTATTCACTTCATATCTATGTCTATGTCTTTCTTTAGTGATTTTTGAACCATAAACTTTTTTGAATAATGATTTCTCCTTAAATAAAATTGTTGATTCTCCCAATCTCAATGTGCCACCCAATGAATTTTTGTTTTTGTTAATTAATTCAAAAATCATTGCACCTTTGCTACTTACTTCTGAAGAATTTGCATCACTATAACCAATTGATCTTGCATGAGCTACTGTCATTGCTTGCATTCCAAGACAAATGCCTAATGTAGGAATATCATTTTCTCTAGAAAAACTAGAAACTTCAATTATTCCTTCTCAACCTCTTGAACCAAAACCAGGCAAAATAACAATACCATCAATTTCACTTAATTTGGATTGTACATTCTTTTTATTAATATGATCTGATGAAATTCATTTCAATTCTAAATTTATTCCCACATAAATCGAAGATATGAATA
>JBOFXM010000105.1:0-1111 GCA_051654165.1 Metamycoplasmataceae bacterium | reverse complement strand
AAATATATCAGTAACACCATCTGGAATTGCAAGAGTTGTTATTGATGTATCCATAAATGCTTGAATACCAATCTCAATTACTGAAGTAGGTAAAATTATTGAAGAAAGATTTGTTAATCTAAAAGCTTCTTGAGCAATTATTTTCAATTGTGAACCAGCTTGAAAAGTAACTGAAGTTAAATTAGTTGCTCTAAAAAAAGATCCAAATGCTATTGAAGATACTTTTTCAGGAATCTCAATAGATCTTAGAACATTATTTGTTCTAAATGGAGCTCCACCATTTGTTCCATCACCTAATTGAATTACATTAGGAGCATCAGCAGCTCAATCTGCAAGCGTAATTGTAGTTTTCATATCTCAACCAATATTTTTAACATCTCTTTGAGTTAAAATTGTTCCTAAAAATGGTCTTTTGAATTTTCAATTTATGCTATTTCATTGAGCTTGTGTAAATCCATATCTTGGAGCTGTTGGATCATCACCTCTAAAACCAACCAACAATGAAATAGTAGTCAAATTAGGAGTAGTATTTAAGAAAGCATCAAAATTAATAACTTCGACTGAATCGGGAATATCAATTGTTCTTATACCTGATCCTGAAAAAACACGATTTCAAATTTGTGTTAAACGAGTATTAGCACCAAAAGTAACAGTATCAAGTCTAGGTGTGTTTTGGAAAGAATAGCTCGAAAGTCTAATAACATTATCAGGTATATGCATTTCTAATAAATTAGGCATATCAGCAAAAGCAAAATTTCCAAAAGAAATCAATCCATTTGGTAAATTAATTCTTGCAAGAGCCGATGCTCTAAAGGCTGTATTACCAATAGTAGTTAATCTTGAACCAGGCTGAAAAGTGATGGAATTTAAGGAACTTGTATTAAAAAAAGAGGCAAAATTAATTGCTTCAATTCTTGAAGGAATTTCAATTTGTTGTAATATTCCGTTATTAGAAAAAGCTGCATTACCACCAGTACCACTAGTAGCAAATGAACTTATTGTGGTAACATTGGGAGCATCACGGTTTCAATCATCTAGTGTAATTGTTTCTTTTGTATGTCATCCTAAACCTTGTACTTCAAATTTATTTAGAACAGTTCCTAAAAATGGT
>JBOFXM010000104.1:0-35918 GCA_051654165.1 Metamycoplasmataceae bacterium | reverse complement strand
ACTATCTATTGCCATATGAAAATCATATTTGCAGCCATCTAATTGTTTTATCAACTTTTTACATGCATCAATATCAATTTCATTATTCTTGTTTATAAAACCAAAAATAAATTCTGTTGCTCCAATTCGTTTGAATGCTTCAATTTCTTTAATCATGATATTAATTTCATTTTCATTTACTGAAAAATTATCATTAGTTCTAATCATAACTACCTGATGAATATTTGAATTATTTTTTATATATTCAAATAATTCAATTTTAGGTGTTAAGCCACCCTTAGTTAAATCAAAACAGGTTTCAAATCTATCAACATTCTTTTCAATAAAATATTTAGCACCTTCTATAGTTTCAACACAAGCTTCTTTTATAATTGTTTTCATAATCTTAAATTATATATAATGTGTTAAAATTATTTTATTAATCTTAAAAGAAAGTTGATATAAAATGAGTTCAATCCATAAAAAAAACAATATCCAATTTAAAGGATTTGAGAATGACATTAAAGCCTCAGAATTTGTTGCTCTTGAAATGTTAAAAGTAATAAAAAAAGGTAACAAAATAAATTTAGGTTTAGCAACAGGTTCAACACCTATTTTGTTATATCAGGCCTTAATTAATGATTTTAATGAATGTAAAACTTCTTGGGAAAACGTTTCAACATATAATTTAGACGAATATTTGGACCTTCCAGAAGGTCATCCTCAAACATATAAAGTTTTCATGAATGATAAACTTTTTTCTGAAATTAAAATAAAGTTAGAAAACACACATTTTCCATCTATTAATTCTGATTATGATAAATTAATTAAAAATCACGGAGGTATTGACATTCAAATTTTAGGTATTGGAACAAATGGGCATATTGGATTCAATGAACCTGGATCTCCATTAAAATCATTAACAAGAGTTGTAGATTTAACTGAAGAAACAATCAAAGTTAATGCTGATAAATTTTTTAACAAAGATATTTCACAAGTTCCAAAAAAAGCAATTTCAATGGGATTAGAATCAATATTGAATGCTAAAAAAATATATTTACTTGCTTTTGGTCTTTCAAAAAAAGATGCAATGCATAAATTATATAATTCCAAAAAATTTGATCCTGACTTTCCAGCTAGCGCCCTTTTACAACATGATGATGTTACAATAATATTTGATAAAGAAACAGAACTTTATAAAGAGATGAAACTTGATTTATAAAAATGCTTTAATTGCAACCAGAAACTCTTCTTTTTATGGTTTCATTGAGATTGATGATTCTGGAATTGTTAGAAGAATTGAAAGAGGCCAAACAGTTGAAGAAGGATTTGATTGTAAAAATCAAATTATTATGCCAGGATTCATTGATTCACATACTCATGGTGGATATGGTTTAGCATTTGATGATTTGGGTAAAGAAAATTTTTATGAAGATTATCATAATTATTTAAAAAATTTGGTTAAAGAAGGAATTGTTGCCTTCGTAGGCACAACAGTAACATCATCATTAGATAAATTACTAGAGATATCATCATTTATAGATCCATTAACAGAAATGCATTCTTCATTACCTAAGCTTGTTGCTTGATATTTTGAGGGTCCTTTTATTAGTAAAGAAAAAAAAGGTGCTCATGAAGAAAAATTAATTATTCCTATTAATGAAGTTTTTATCAATGAAATTAAGGGAAATATTTCAATCCCAAAAATATTTACTGTTGCTCCAGAAGTCGGAAACAACCTTGAATTAATTGAAAATTATAGTAGAGATTTCATTTTTGCACTTGGTCATTCAAATTCAGGATATGTAGAAGCAAAAAATTCTTTAAAAAATGGTATTAGAAGAATCACACATTTATATAATGCAATGAGTGGATTTCATCATCATGATTTAGGAATTTTGAATGTTATTTTTAATAAGGAATATGATGAGAATTTAAATATAGAAATTATTACAGATGGAGTTCATGTAGATAATGAAGTTATTAAATATTCATATGAAAATTTTGATATAAAAAATATTTCGATTGTTTCTGATTCTTTATCTCCAAAAGGTTTTCAAGATGGTAAATATAAATTGGGAAATCTTTCTATTGAAAAAAAAGGCAACTGATTTTATTTAGAAAAAACAACAACATTATCAGGCGGTGCCTGTCCTTATATTTTCCTAGTAAGAAATTTTTGAAATGTAACAAATTGTTCTTTAGAAGAATTAGTTATGGTATCCTCATACAATACTGCTAGAAATCTTGATCTTGATGATAATTTTGGAGACATTATTATTAATAAAAAAGCAAACATAGTTTTTTTAACTAAAGATATAAATTATATTCGCTCATATATTAATGGCAAACTTTGAGAGTAATTGTTAAATTAATTTTTTAATATATTTCTCAATATTTTTTGGTGCTTTAATAGTAGAAAATCTTTTTATAACTTTCCCTTCTCTACTAATTAAAAATTTCTCAAAGTTTCATCTCACGTTTTTGTTAAAAATTCAAGGAGCTTCATTGGTTAACATTTTATACAAAGGACTTTGATTATTTCCTTTAACATCAATTCTTGCAAACATCTCAAATGTTACATTATAAGTTAATGTACAAAAATTTTGTACTTCCTCATCTGTTGATAGTTCCTGATTCTTAAATTGTGTACAAGGGAACCCTAATATTACTAAGCCTTCAGCCTTATAATTTTCATAAAGATTTTCTAACCCACTATATTGTCCAGCAAAACCACATTTACTAGCAACATTAACAATTAGAATTATTTTGTTTTTATATTTAGAAAAATCAACAATTTCTCCTGAAATATTTTTTAATTTGAAATCATATATTGACATTTTAAGCTCCATTGTTTATTAAAACATTATATAATATTTTTTTCTAAGAAATATTTGATATATTTGATATTATTAATTAGTCAAATTTATTTGAAATAAATTGTATTAAATTCTATTTTTTACTTATAATATTATAAAAAAAAATATTTTTGTCTTAAATGAATCTAAAAGATTGAAAGGAAATTTGTGAAAGAAAGAAACTTCAAGAAGCTAGGATTTTTCTCAGCTCTTTCAATTTGTCTTGGTTCAATAGTTGGTATTGGAATATTTTTTAAGAACTATAGTATTTCGAATGCCGTTCAAGGAGATGGAACTTCCTGACTTCTTTCATGAATAATTTCTGGAATTATTGCATTATTAGTTGCGGTACATTTTGGAAAAATTGCAATGGTAAAAAACAATGGCTCAACTGGTTTGTCTAGTTGAGTTCAAAGAATAGCAACAAATAAACAAAACTGATTCAGACATTTGGTAACTGTTAATTATTCCTTCTTTTATAATGCTATTCTTGTTGTTATTTTCGGAATTTTCACTACTGAAATTTTCTTTAGTTTCTTAAAAACTATTAATTCAGATATTAATTTTCCCCCAATGTGAGCAATGGTATTAATTGCAATATTTTTAATTGTATTTTATTCTGTTCTTAATAAAATATCGATCAAAACTTCCGGTTATATTTCTTTTGCAACAACAATACTTAAATTTATACCATTATTAATTGCAATATTTGTAGGAATAAGTCTTCCTAATGTTCATAATGCTGGTGGAGAAAATGCTTTCGATACAACGGATGTATCAACTTTCGAATCATTTAAAGGTATAATGCAAGCTCTTCCCGCAGCATTATTTGCTTTTGATGCATTTGTTGGTGTTGGATCAATGTCAAGAAAAATAAAAGGTGGAGAAAAAGTTGTATCTAAAGTTTTTGTTATAAGCATGATATTAGTTGTTATATCTTATTTATTAATTTCTCTATCAGCAATATTACATTACAATCAAAACAGCATTGGTGATTATGGTGTCTTGCCAGGAAGTATTGAATCTATTCTTAAAGATGTTTTTAGTCCTGATTTTGCTCGTGGTATGAGTATCTTTGTCACATTCTTCTTATTTGTTTCAGCATCAGGAACCATGAATGCAATTATAGGTTCAACATTATCAGAATTTGAAAATATTTCTACATCGGAAAAAATCTTTTTCACAAGACAATTGAATGCAAAATTTGGAGCACGAATCACATCTTTAATTTATTATTCTTCAGCAATATTGTTTTGATCTTTAGTTGCTTATATCCCAGCAATGATTATGAATTCTGATGCATTTGTTGATGGATTGTCCAATTTTCCTACCTTCTTCTTCTTCTTTATTTATTCAATATTAATATTTTTATATTGGAAGAATATTTTTACTAAAAACAAATCAATGCATGGCAAAAGACCTTGAATTTATACATCATTAGTTTTTATTTCTGTTATTAGTGTAAGTTTTGCAATGATTTTGAGTACAATTTTCGTTTTTGTAGGTGCTATTAATGACCCATTTGATAATTACTCATGAGGTTTTTTATATGATAATGTAAAGATTACTAATCTTGTTGTTGCCATTCTTTATATTGTGTTTGCAATTATATTTACAATATTACCAATAATTAATTACACATTATTCAAAATGAATAATGAGAATAATATTTTCGAAGATATTGATATCGAAATAGCTAATCATCAGTTAATGGATAATAAAAATATTGTTGCTGATACACATGTTATTCAAGTTTAATTATATTTTATTTTGGAATCAAATGTTTCTTGGTCCAACTCAAGAATAATTTTTTCTATTAAATTAATAGCAGCATTCAAATCATCTAAATGACAAACTCCTAGTGGTGAATGTAAATATCTCTGAGGTAAAGAAATGGTTATTGTTGCAACACCATTTGAACCATATTGTAGTTCAGCTGCATCAGTTCCACCACCTTGTGCTACATATTTATATGCTTTTATTTTGTGTTTTTTTGCAACACTCATAATGTAATCTACAAATTTAGGATCCATTAAAGTACCACCATCTTTAATTCTTAAAGCAGCACCTTCTCCAAGTTTTTGAATTCCTGGAATGGCCCCAAAAGTATCATGAGCAGCACAAGTATCAAGTGCTATTGCAATATCAGGTTTAATTTTTGATACTGATGTTTTTGCACCTCTTGTACCAACTTCTTCTTGAGTAGTACCCACAAAATATGTTTGATTATTTAATTTCTTATCTCTTAATCTAATTATTAATTCATCTAAAATAGCGACACCTGCTCGATTATCCATTGCTTTTCCAGCAACATATTTATTCTCATTACCAAATGAAAAAACATCTCCAGTTAAACAAACTCTATTACCAATTTCAACTCCCATTTTTTCAGCTTCATTTTTGGATGAAAAACCAGCATCTAAAAAAAGTTCTTTTAATTCCGGTGCTTTTGTTCTCTTTTCAATTTCCAAAATGTGAATTGATGTATGACCAAAAATTCCACTCATTTCTTTTCCATTATTTAAAATTAAAATACCTTTTGTTCCAATAACTGTTAATGGTCAAATACCACCAATCATAGATAATTTTAGTTGACCATTATCTAAAATATCTTGAACAATAAAACCAACCTCATCCATATGTGCAGCAATTTGAATAATTGGACCAGATGATTTTATTTTATGACTAATAATCATGGAACCAAGACCATCTCTTTCATAAACCATATTATTATTAATAGTTTTTTTAAGTCTATTAGCAATTTCTTCTTCATATCTAGACATTCCATGAATATCCATATATTCCTTCAATTTATTGAATAATTCTTTGTCGTCTTTGTTCATATTTAATACCTACTTTAATTATTGAATTATAACAAATTTATTTTGCTTATAATTTCAAATTGTTATATAATTACAAATATTATGAACCTAAAATCTTACATTGAAAATGTTCCAAATTTTCCTGAAAAAAATATAAATTTCAAAGATATTTCTCCGCTCTTGGCTAATGGTAAAGTTCTTAATTATTGTGTCATGAAAATGGCTGAATTTTCAAAAGATGCTGACATTATTTTAGGTCCAGATGCAAGAGGTTTTTTGTTTGGTACTCCAGTTGCAGCAATTCTTTCTAAACCTTTTGTTATGGTCAGAAAAGAAAAAAAATTACCAGGAAAAGTTATTCAAAAAGAATATGCATTGGAGTATGGTAAGAAAAATATTTTGGAAATACAAGCTAACAGAATTAAACCAGGTCAAAAAGTAATAATTATTGATGATGTTTTAGCAACTGGTGGAACAATGCGTGCTATTGTTGATCTCGTCACATCTCAAGGCGGAATTGTTCTTAAAATTATTTTTTTACTAGAATTAGTTGAATTGCATGGAGCCACTAAATTTGAGGGAATTGACATCGTTTCTTTAATTAAAATGTAATTGAAAGGCTTTTTATGAAAATTTATAAAAAATACAAAGATATACCAAAGAAGTATCAATTCGATTTGGAATATTTATTAGAAGGTAAAAAAATAGAAGATTTAATTAAAAAATATTTTAAATTATTAGAAATAAAAATTCTAGAAAAAGATTCGAAATATGAATCATCAGAAAATTATCTAAAACATTTGAAAAATAGTGAAAAAACTTCAATATTAGCTAACAAAATATCTAATTATATTAGTAATAATATTAGTATTAATGTTGTATCTCCAGAATTCCACAAACTACAGGATGATTTAGAATTTAAATTATTTGAATTTAACAAAAGATTAGGTTCAGAAACTAACAGATTTTTTGCTCATGAAGATAAATTGAAAGAATGAATTAAATTACCATCATTTGAAACATATAAAAAAGACATTCTTTTTGTTCTTGATGGGAAAAAGCATAAACTCTCAAATGAAATAGAAGAATTTATTAAAAAAATTTCAAGAGCAGAAATTAGTTCGGCTGATGTTTTTAGCATTCTTTATAATTCAGAATTAAACTATAAAGAAGCAATTTCGAAAAGTGGAAAAAAGATAAAGATATCACTTGCAAATCGAACTTCGCTTTTAAAATCAAGTGATGAATCCATTAGAAAATCTACTTATACTAATTGAACCGATGCTTATTTACAACATAAAGGAACTTTTTCTAATCTTTTATATCAACACTTTAAACACATATCAACATGATCTCTTGAAAGAAAATATGATTCAAGTGTTGCTGCACTTATTGATGAAGATCAGGTGGATACAAGATTATTAGAAACTTTATATAATTCAGTTCAAAAAAATAATTATAATTTTCAACGTTTCCTTAAACTAAAAAAAGAATTTTTTGCAATTAAATTCAAGAAACCAATGAGAGAATGAGATACAATGTTACCTTTAGTAAGTGTGGAAGTTGATTATTCAATTGAGCAAATGCAAAATGAAGTCCATTTAGCATTAAAGCCCTTAGGAAAAGAATATCATGAAAAAGTTAAAGAAATGTTTCATGAAAGATGAATTGATTATATTCCAGTCGATAATAAAAGATCAGGAGCTTATTCAATTGGTGGATCTTATGGTTTGGATAAAAAATATATATTAATGAATTTTGATGGAAGTATAAGATCAGTTGCAACTTTAGCTCATGAAATTGGACATTCAATGCATTCATATTTTTCTGATAATGAACAACCTATTCATTTAGCCTCATATCCAATTTTTCTTGCCGAGATTGCTTCGATCTTTAATGAATTAATGTTACAAGATTATTTAATTAATAAAACTAATGATTATAAATTAAAATTTCATTTACTGTCTGAAGCAATTGAAGACTTTGAAGGAACAGTAAGAAGACAAACAATGTGATCTAATTATGAATATGATTTGTATAATTTAATAGATAAAGGAAAACCAATTTCCACCTTTGACGCAATTAAAGAAGTTTATGCAAAAAATGCAAAAAAATATGAACTTAAGAAGAATCAAAAATTTGATAAAGATAGTAAACTAATTGCAGCAGTAATAGTTCCACATTTTTATTATGATTTTTATGTTTATAAATATGCAATCGGTTTTATAGTAGCCAATGCCTTTTTTCAAAAATACAAAAATGGTGGTAAATTAGAATTAGAAAACTATATTAATAAATTTTTGAAGGCAGGTGCTAGAGATTGACCTGTTCAGATTTTAAAAGATGCGGGCATTGATTTATATAACACTAGTATTTATGATCAAGCATTTGATATATTAAAAACAAAAATTGATGAATATGAAAGAATCGGAAGAAAACTTTTCAAAAAACGATAATTTGATATGCTTACATATTAAGCTTTATTATTAACAGTTTTAAAAATATTTGAGGCAATATTTATATATATATTAAAAGACTATATATTTAATATATAATTAAGAGGTTCCTAGGTTTTTAAAATCTATGAATTTCAAGTAATAATAAATTATCATAACTCATTGTAAATTTAATATATTTTTTTAATTTTGATTTTTAAATCTAAGAATAAATATGAGAAAGGAATTTATATCCATATGAAAATTTTTGATATCGCTATCATTGGTGGTGGTATTATTGGTGGAGTTATTTCATATGAACTATCTAAATACAAATTAAAACAAGTAGTTTTTGAAAAAAACCCGATTCTAGCTGATGAAACTACTAGAGGAAATTCCGGAGCTATTCATGGTGGATTTGATCCGGAAACTGACAAATTAGAAGCTAGATTAAATGTTTTAGGAAATAAATTGTGAAGTACTAAAATTTTTAAAGATCTGGAATTTCCTAAAGTTAAAATAGATAGCTTGGTTGTTGCTTTTAACAAAGAAGAAGAAAAGCATCTACAAATACTATATGATCGTGGATTAGCAAATAAAGTTTCAAAAGAAGCTTTAAAAATTATTTCACATGAAGAGATTATGAAAAAAGAACCAAATATAAATCCTAAAGTAACTAAAGGACTAATTTGTTCTAGTTCATGAGCAATAGATCCTGTTGCTGCTACTAAAGCATTTTTTGGTGTTTCTGAAAATAATGGTACTAAAATTATGAGAAATTCTGATGTTACAAATATTAAGTACATTATAGATAAAAATAATGAAAGAAAAAATTACTTTGAGATCACCATTAATAATAAAGATAAATTTTATTCAAAAAATATTATAAATGCTGCAGGTCATTACGCAGATACTATTGCAGAAATTGCTGGTTATCCGGATTTTAAGCAAAAGACTCGTCGTGGTGAATATATTATCCTTTCTAGGAGCGAAAGAAATAAAATTAATTCAATTATATTCATGGTTCCAACAATACATGGAAAAGGTATTATTGTTGCTCCAATGTTAGATGGAAATGTATTAGTAGGTCCAACTGCTGAAGAAAATGTTGCAAAAGAAGATACAAGAGTAGTGACAAGAGCTAAATATGATTTAATAAAAAAAATTGGAAGCAATTTAGTTCCAAGTTTAGATTTTGAAGAAGCTGTTATGACAATTGCAGGTTCAAGACCAATCGATATTGCTACAAATGATTTTGTTATTCAATATGCAAGAAATAATAATAAATTTATTAATGCTGCAGGTATGCAATCACCAGCAATAGCTTCTGCACCAGCTATTGCTTTGGAGGTAGCTAAATTATTAAAGAAAAATGGTACAAAACTAGTAAAAAATCCTTTATTCAAAGGAAAATATAAAGTAATGTATTAATTCTCTATTAAACAAATATTAATTATTAAAAAAGGAGAAAAAAATGACAGAAAAATATATACTAACACTTGATTCTGGAACTACATCATGTAGATCTTTAATCATTAATAAAAAAGGTGAAGTTATTGCAACATCACAAATAGGCATCACGCAGTATTATCCACAAAGTGGATGAGTTGAACATGATCCTTTAGAAATTTGAAATGCTCAACTTTCAACTATGCAATCTGCTAAAAACAAGAGTAAATTAAAAACTCATGATTTTGCAGCCATTGGAATTACAAATCAACGTGAAACAATTGTTGTTTGAAGTAAAAAAAGTGGAATGCCAATTTATAATGCAATCGTTTGACAAGATGGAAGAACAACAGAATACTGTAATGAATTAATTGATAAAGGTTATTCAGAAATGGTTATAAAAAAGACAGGTTTAATTTTAAATCCATATTTTAGTGGAACAAAATTAAGATGAATTTTACAAAATGTACCAGAAGCTAAGGAAAAATTAAAAGAAGGTGATTTACTAGCAGGAACCATTGATACATGATTATTATGAAAACTTACAGGTGGAAAATCATTTATAACTGATGTTTCAAATGCATCTAGAACAATGTTATTTAATATCGAAAAAATGGATTGAGATCAAGAAATTTTGGATTTATTAGAAATACCTCGTTCGATTCTACCTAAAGTGCAACCTTCAAGTAGTTTATTTGGTGAAGCTGTACCAACATTATTTTCAATTAATGCTAAAGGAATAATTCCAATAACAGGAATGATTGGAGATCAACAATCAGCTTTATTTGGTCAACTTTGTGTAGAGTCTGGTATGATAAAAAATACTTATGGAACAGGATGTTTTGTTCTTGTTAATACTGGGAATAAATTAATTTATAGTAAAAACAAATTACTAACAACTGTTGCTTGACAGATTGGCGATGAAAAACCACAATATGCATTAGAAGGATCTGTATTTGTTGCTGGAGCAGCCTTAACATGATTAAGAGATTCTTTAAAAGTACTTTATAATTCATCGCAAGTAGAATCTTATATAAATTTAGTAGATACTAAAGATGATCAAAGAGTTTATGTTGTACCTTCCTTTACAGGATTAGGTGCTCCATATTGAGATGCAAAATCACGTGGAGCAATCTTTGGTTTAGAAAGAGGAACAAACAGAGAGCACATAATTAAGGCTTCTGTTGAAGCAATAGCATATCAAACAAATGATCTAATTAATTCAATGTCTAAAGATTTAGGTATAAAAATTAATCAAATGAAAGTTGATGGTGGTGCTAGTAAATCTGATTATCTAATGCAATTTCAAGCTTCAATTTCTGATATTAACGTTTCAAAACCTAAAAATATTGAAACTACAGCAATGGGAGCAGCTTATATGGCAGGTTTACAAGTTAAATTTTGAAAAAATATTGATGAAATTAAAAAAATCGCAATTATTGATAAAGAATTTAAATCAAATATTACTGTAAAAGATCGTGAAAAATTAGTTCATGGTTGAAATGAAGCTGTTAAAAGAACATTCAATTGAACAGATGATATTAAAAAATAATATATTTATATAATTAAATATCCAAACAAAAAGAAAGAGGTTATTATGGGTGATTTAAGTATAACTCAGTTGTTCCAATATGGAGCAAGTGAATTAGTCGGAACACTCTTACTTATATTATTAGGTAATGGTGTTGTCGCGACATGCGTACTAAATGGTACGAAAGGAAAGGCAAGTGGTTGATTAACAATCACATTCGGATGATTTGCCGCAATTTTTGTTTCTGTAATGGTTGCAAAACAAATAGGATCATATTCTCATGAAGATCTTCCAACTGCATTATTGAACCCAGTATTTGTAATCACTAATATGATTATATATGGTAAAGATGGAACAGCAGGTTTACCATTTGACGCTGGAATGATAGCAATTTTATTCCAAATAATAGGAGCCGCACTTGGTCAAATATTAGTTTGATTAACATTCAAAAAACATTATGATGCAACAGAAGATTCAGGAGCAATTTTAGCTTCATTCTCAACAGGTCCTGCTATTAGATCTATTCCTTGAAATTTCGTCACAGAAATTATTGCTACAATGGTTCTTGTATTTGCAGTATCTTCAATTGGTACAGTTGGAGTGAGCACAGGTGGTGGAGCAGTAAATGCTGAAGCATCATTTTATGTAGGTCTAATCGTATTTTCAATAGGAATTTCTTTAGGTTCTGCAACAGGTTATTCTTTAAATCCATTTAGAGATTTAATTCCAAGAATTGTTCATCAATTATTACCTTTAAAAAACAAAGGTAGTTCGGATTGAGCATATGCAGCAGTACCTACAGTTGGTCCAATCATTGGAGGAATATTAGGAGTACTAGCTGCTCCAGGTTTATTTTATTAATTAATAAATAAATTTGAATTTACAAAAAGTCGGCAATGATTGCCGACTTTTTTATTTAATTCGATTCTTTTAGTTACTATCAACTAATTCAATAATTTTTTTAGCTATAGCATTACTATTATTATCACCTATTTTTGGTTTTAATATTTTAGTTAAATCATATGTTGAATTTTCTAAAGGAAATCCATATTTACCAGCTTTTTCTAGCATTTCAAGATCATTTCCTGAATCTCCAAATGTAACGATATTTTCATGTTTAACATCTAAGTGATCTGCTAAATATTGTAATGAAGTTCATTTTGAAATATTTAGTGGATTAATATCAATAAAAGTTCCATTTGTTAAATAAACACTGTGTGTTCCCTTAAACATCTTTTGTATCTCTTCTAAATGTTTTTTACATAATTCTTCAGTACCTAGCAAAGAAAGTTGTGTTACTAATTCACCATTTTTAAGAGTTTTGGATTCAGGATTATTCTCCAAAAATTTCATAAAATCATGGTTAAGTTTTTCAGTAATAGCAGTACTATTTTCATATCTTATTTCAGGATAAATATATGTAGTTACATTAGTGTGCATAGTCAATGTGAAATGATTTTTTTTAGCAAAATTAAACAACTTTATATAGTTTATAGGTAATATAGAATTTAAATAAATTATTTTATTTTTTTCAAGATCTTTAATCAATGATCCATTATTACAAATTAAATAACTAACTTTAGGCATCATTTCTAATAATGGCTTTGCTCTAGATAAAGACCTTCCTGTTGCAATAACAATATAATGTCCTTTAGAGATGGCATAATCGAATGCCTCATTTGTTTCATTATGTGGAATACCTGCATCAGTCAAAATAGTTCCATCGACATCAGTTGCAAAAATCATTTTCATGTTCACCTCATTCAATGTAATTATAATTAATTATTATTAATCTTTGGATATTTGTTTGTTTTTTCTTTTCTCTCTTTTTTAATTGAAAAAATTAGAGTAAACTCTCCCTTTATGTTTTCTGGTAATTCCTTGATTAATTCTTTAGCATTTCCTTCAAAATATTCTTCAAATTTTTTTGTAAGTTCTTTACATAAAAATATTTTTTCCTTGCCTTTAAATTGTTCATTTAAGGTTTCAAGAGTGAAAATTAATTTATGAGGTGCTATAAAAAATATGAAGGTACCACTAGTTATGTTTTTTATTTGATTTATCATTTGGTTTTTTTTATTTTTAGGAAATCCAAGAAAAGTAAAATTCGGTCCCAAACTTGACATTGCAATGGAAGTAGTCAAAGCAGACACTCCAGGGATCACCTCAAACTTAAATCCTTTTTCTTTTACCATTTTTAATAAATTAAATCCAGGATCAGCAATTATAGGCATTCCAGCATCACTAACCAATGCCACACTATGCCCATTATTCAATAATTCAATAATTCCACTTGTAGAAGATACCTCGTTATGATTATGGTAAGAAATTATTTTTTTGTTTTTAATATTAAGTGATGTTAAGAGTATTTTTGTAACTCTTGTATCCTCACATGCAATATAATCTACTGCATTCAACGTTTCGATAGCTCTTAGTGTAATGTCTTTTAGATTTCCAATTGGTGTTCCAACTATAAAAAGTTTACTTTTCATAAATCTTAACTAACCTAATCAAAAAATTTTCTTTTTGTAAATTGAAGTTTCCTTTATTCATAAAGGTTTTTTTTAATTGATTAAGTTCAACTTGAATTTCCGAGTAATCTAATTCATTTCTTTTATAATCATTTATCAATTTATTATGATTAGGAAATAATGGATATTTATCTTCAATAACTGTTAAAACCTGAAAGTAAAAATATTCTAAAATGCTTATTGCATACAATATATTTTCTTTTGTAATTAGTTTATATAAATTGATTTTCATTTTCTCGGGATTTTTTATCCCTAATTCTAAAGATTTCATTATTTCAGAATAAGTATTATTAAATTTCTTAATATCAATTTCTTTAGCTCTTTTAGCATTAGGAAAAATATTTGCAAATAATCTAATGTATTTATCTTCAATATTATTTTTAACTAATTCATCCATTATTTCATGTATTGTTTCTCTTCTTACCATAATGTTTTGAGCTCTAGATTTAATAGTTGGAAGCAAAAAATCAATTCTATTTGTTGTCATAATTATATGAGTATTTTCCGATGGTTCTTCCATATATTTTAGTAATGAATTTAAAGAATATTTATTTCCAAGATCAATATCTTTAATTAATAAAATTTTCTTTTTATTCATCACCAAAGAACTATTAGACATTTCTTTAATTGTAGAAATTATACTTTCTTTAGTAATTAAATTATTTTCTGAATTGATGAAAAGTAAATCAGGATAATTTAATTCAGATAATGTTTCTGCTTTCATGCATTTATCATTTTCACAAATAATAATTTTAATGGCTTCAAAAGCACTATTAAAAACATCAACTCCTAAGTCACCAAAAAATAAATAAGCATGAGAAAAGGAATTATTAATTTTTGCATTTTCTATTACTTTTAATGAAGTGTTTTTTCTTAACATATTTTTAAATTATAAAGTATAATTTTTCAAAATATTCAATATAATCTCTTTCATTTTAGTATCTCTCCAAGTTTAAATATTATTCTTGTTTTTTATAATTTTTTTAAACTCACTTATGACTTTGTTTCCAACTTCATTAATATTAAGATTACCATCGATAATAATAAATCTTTTTCTATCATTTTTAATTACTTCTTCATAACCCTTTGCAATTCTTTTATAAAAATTAATTTCATTTTTTTCTAATCTATCTAATGAAGCATTTTGTTTAGAAAGTCTATTCATAGATTCTGATGGAGACAATTTAATAAAAAAAGTCAAATCAGGACTCATATTATCAGTAACAATTGCATTTAATTTTTTTATTTTTTCTATTCCCAAATTTCTACCAGCTCCTTGATAAGCCAACGAAGAATCGATAAATCGATCACATATAACAATTTTTCCTTCTCTTAAAGCAGGTTCAATTATTTTAGTTAAATGCATTTTTCTTGATGCTAGATATAAAAGTGCTTCAGACATAGGGTCAATATCATATTCAGGGGATAAAACAAACTCTCTAATAAATTCTGCTTCTTTTAGACCATTACCACCAGGCTCTCTAGTAAATACATAATCACCTTCCATATTATTCTCTTTTAAGTACTCAAACAACCTTTTAATAGCAGTAGTTTTTCCAGAATTATCCAATCCTTCAAAAGTAATAAACATTATTTATTTCCTTTTCTATTTTGAAAAGCATGTTTGAATGTTAATTTATCAATATATTCAATTGAAGCTCCAACAGGAACACCATTAGCAAGATGTGAAACCTTTGTGATATTCGAAAGATTTTTATCCAAAAAATTTGCAGTCAAACCTCCTTCAATAGTGGCACTCAAAGCAATAATAATTTCATCAAAATTTTTTGCATACTCTATTAATTCTGAAATATCTGAGTCATTAATTTTTTCGAATTTATTATTAAAAATAAGAGGAAAAACATAATATTTTCCATTAAAAAAATCTCATTCTTCGTATCTTGATATGTCCTCAATTGATTCAACAATCATTAATTTTCTTTCTCTAGCATTTGATGAGCATATTAAACAAAAATCATTATTTGTATAGTTTTTGCAGATTTTACAATTTTTAACATTATTTCTTAGTTCATTTAATAATGATAAAAATTCTTGGAATTCTCCATCACTAAACTTTAGTAATTGATGAGCCATTCTTTTACTCTGTTTGTTACCAATGCCAATAAACTTTTGAAAAAATAAAGAAAGATTATCTATCTCTCTTGAATCCATCTAGAATGCTGCTCCTTGCTGGTTTTTTGGTGAAATTCTTTCATATTCATCATTTATTAATTCCATTATTTCATTAATAGCAATAATTATAATATCTTGTAACATTTCCTTGTCATCAGGATCAATAAGAATATCATTTATATCTATTTGAACTACCTCTCTATTACCATTTGCTTTAATAGTAATTCCTTGTTTTTCAATAACAAAAATTTTAGTTTTTAATTCACTTTCTTGTTTTTCCATTACAGCTTGCATTTTTTTTGCTTGCTCCATCATTTTTTTAATATCCATAATTACATTCCTTTATTTTCTTGCTTTAAATATTCTACCAAAAATATCTTTTCCTTTTTTTTCTGCATTTGAAATTTCATTTATAGTATTAGAATTCAATTCTTTTCTTTTCATTGCTGGAAGAGGATTTGGTTCAGGTAATTCATCTTTAGATTTTAATTCTTTAAACAATTCGGCTGAATCAAGAAAATTTTGTTTAGAAATTGCAAAAAAATGAATTGGTGCTTTAAAAGTTTCATAAACAAAATCTTTAAAAATAGATGTTAATACATTTTCCATTATAAATTCAATAGATTTATTGTTATCTGAAGAAACCAATATAAAATTCCTATTTGAAATAATTATTTTACATTCCTCTAAATAACTAATGATTTCTGAATATCTTGGATCAACAGATAATAAACCTTCTGCTAACATTGCTTTTTTTTGCGGAACATCTGACTTATCACCAAGCAAGAATAGATTAATTATATTAGGTTGAGTTAAAATAACAAGAGATTCTTCAACATTTAATCTTCCTTTTGAATTGTTATTTAATGAAAAATGATTAGCATTAGATGTTGTAGATGTATCAAATAGTTTTGTAGAATTATTATTTTCTTTAATGATCTCTTCAGTAAGTTCTTTTGTAGAAAATTCATTTGTATCATAAATAATGCTTTCTGTGTCAGTTTGACCCAATATGGACCCCTCAACAACATCATCATCAATATTTGATTCATTAGATAAAGTTAAAATATCTGTTACATCTTTTAATATTTTATCATTTTTTAATTCCAATGTTTTACTCATATCCTGATCAACATTATCTTCTTTTATCACAAAGTTATCAGTAATCTCATTTATTTCAATAACTTCATCCGTTTTTGTCCTATGATTAAAACCATCTTCTATATCTTTTTGTTTCTTATCAAAAGTATTTTCTCTCACCTTATTAAAATTATTTATATTATGATTTTCTTTAATAGTATTAAATGAAACATTATTGTATTTATTATTTAATGCACAAATTTTAATGATTGCTATTTGGAATAATTGCTGCGGAATATCACTATATTTTATCTCATGAATAAGCACAATTAAAATATCGATAATTTCATAAACTAAATCAGGATTAATTTTTATATGATTCAAGGTTTCAATATCAAATTCTTCAATAATCGATTCATCATTAGTTTTAGAATAAAGTAAATAGTCTTTAAGCAATCTAATTAATGAATTTATCAATCTATGAATATCAATACCTTGATCTATTAATTGATCGAAAAGTTTTAAAGCCAAACCTACAAAATTATCTGAACAATGATTTAATAGCAAAACTTGATTTTCTTTTGATGTTAATCCAAAAATTTCATTTATATCTTTTAATTTAATATCAGATTTCGAAAAAGCATTTATTTGATCAGCTATAGAAAGTGCATCTCTCAATGATCCATTAGACAACATTGCAATTAATTCTATTACTCCAGGTTCTGATTTAATATTTTCTTTGCCAAAAACATATTTTAGTTGTTTTTGAATAGTTTCTCTATTTATTCTTTTAAAATTATATCTTTGAACCCTACTTAAAATTGTTAAAGGTAATTTATCAGGATCAGTTGTAGCTAAGATAAAAATAACATGTTTTGGAGGTTCTTCAAGTGTTTTTAAAAGTGCATTAAAAGCCCCTTTAGTTAACATATGAACCTCATCAATTATATAAATTTTGTATTTGAATTTTGTTGGTGCAAATTTAATTTTTTCTCTTAGTTCTCTTATCTCATTAATACCATTATTTGAAGCTGCATCTATTTCGATAATGTCAACCGAATTATTAATTGTCATAATACAAGCTGGGCAAGCAATTTCAACATCAATATTGTGTCCACAATTTATGACATTTGCAAAAATTTTGGCTACAGAAGTCTTTCCAGTTCCCCTTGGTCCAGAAAAAAGGTATGCATGAGATATTTTTTGCAATTTTATTAAATTAGTTAAAGTTTGAACAATATGATTTTGGCCTTCAACTTCACTAAAATTGGCTGGCCTATATGTTCTATAGAGTGCTTTATAATTCATAAAACAATTTTATCATTTTGTTTGTGTAAAAGTTTAGAATTTATTAATAATTGTATTTTGATTGATAACTTATTAGATATTTTTTAGAAATTAATCTTTTTAAAGTTATGAATTGAATATTTATTTTATACTTTTATTAATAATGAAAACAAATTTAAAGAATTAGAAAGACATAAAATGAACATAAAAAATTTAATATTAAATGCTAAAGAAATAAAAGATATATTAATACGAGGATGAATTACTGCTAATAGAGGTAATGCAAAGATCAGGTTTTTAAATATAAATGATGGTTCAACAGTCATCTCTTTGCAAATTGTTATAAAATCTAATATTCTTCATTTTGATAATATTGATAAATGAAGAATTGGTTCTTCAGTTTCTATTATAGGTGATTTTATTAAAAGTAATAGTGACAAGCAACCTTTTGAATGTGTAGCAAAGCATGTTGAATTATTAGCAATTGCTGATGATGATTTTCCAATTCAAAAACAAGAAATCAATTTAGAAACTCTAAGAGAAACACTTCATACAAGACACCGAACAAATATTTTAAGATCTGTTATGTTGATAAGATCTACCTTATCTAATGAAATTCACAATTTTTTTAATGAAAATAATTTTCTTTATATGCATTCACCAATTATCACTTCGAATGACGGAGAAGGAGCTGGTGAAACTTTTGTTGTTAATGATGAATTTAAAAAAGATTTTTTTCCAAAAAAAGCAACTCTCTCTGTAACGGGTCAATTACATGCTGAATCTTATGCAATTGGATTTGAAAAAGTTTACACATTTGGACCAACATTTAGAGCTGAAAATTCAAATACAAAAAAACATGCAGCTGAATTTTGAATGTTAGAGCCAGAGATTGCTTTTTGCGATTTAAAAGACATCGTAATATTTGCAGATGATATGTTAAAAACAATAATAAAAAAGACTATAGATAAGCATCCGGATGAATTTGCCTTTTTAAATGAAAAAAGTGAAAATAAATTATTGAGTAATTTAAATTTATATCTGGAAAATCCTTTGCAAATTATGGATTATAAAGATGCAATTGATATTCTTAAAACAAACAAAAATATTTTTGAAAATGCTAATATTGAATTTGGTCTCGATTTAAACACTGAACATGAAAAATATTTAGCAGAAATTCATTGCAAAGGGCCAGTTGCTATCATAAATTATCCTAAGGATTTTAAAGCATTTTATATGTATTTAAATAAAGATAAAAAAACAGTAGCAGCTTTTGATTTGCTTGTACCTGGTATTGGTGAATTAATTGGTGGATCACAAAGAGAAGTAAGAATCGAAATATTAAAAGAACGAATGCAAGACTTTAATATTGATGAAGAAGATTTAAAATGATATCTCGATCTTAGAAGATATGGTGATTCCGGATCAGCAGGTTTTGGTTTAGGATTTGAGAGATTAATTATGTATGTAACTGGAATAGAAAATATTAGAGATGTAATTCCTTATCCAAGAACAGCAGGAAACTTAAAAATGTAGTTTATGTTATAATTTATTCATATGCATGTCATGTGCGTATATATTGTATTTATAAAAAGTTAGGAAATAAAATGATATCTTTAATTGTTCCAATCTATTCAAATCAGATTAATAAACATTTTTTTAATGGTATTTTGGAACAAAAGTCTTCTTTGTTTGAGTTAATCGTTTTTACAAACAACACTTCTAAGGAGTTATTAGATAAAATTAAGGAAATTGAAAAAAAACCTAATATATGATTACAAGTAGTTTTTACAACTAGAAAAATAGGATTTAATGAAACAATTGTTGAAGGTTGTAAAATAGCAAATGGAACTCATGGAATAATATTGAATAATAATGAAAAACTTTCAAATAATTTTGTAAATGATTTATCCACAGCTGTAGAAAAAAATGTAGAAACGGATATTTTTGAATTTAAAGCATCATTTGAAAATTGAGTTCCACATAATAGATGTAATTTAAAACAAAATCATTCCTTTAAAATAAGTGAATATCCCAAAATTATTGCTTTCACATTCCCACTTATATCAAATAAATTGTTTAAGATTTCATTGGCTAATGAAATGAACAAAAAAACATCTTATATTGAAACAACATCACATTTATCATTAGAATTTTTATATTTGTTGTTTCTCAATGCTGAAACATATATTTATATTAATAAAGCTTTTTGCAATATTGTTATTGAAAAAGAAGACATACCAAATTATCTAGTTTTTTATAAAGAATGAAAGAGTATTAAAAATAAATATTTGATTGAGAACAAATTTATTCAAGAAATCGATTATGCTCAAATTTTTAATACCGAAATGATTATCCCAATTTTATATACTCATGGAAAACTAACAGATCGATTATTGAGTTCAACTATTAGAAAAAATTTGTGGGTAAAAATATATGAAAAAAATAAAAGAATTAGAACACAAGAATTTGCCACATTCAATTATGTAAATAAATATATGTTATTAAATTTTCCGGAAACTGAATATCTCAATAAAGTTCATTCACCTAGCGAATGATCAAAAATAATCAAAATTCTTAGAGAGTAAATTAATGAAAACTATAAATAAACCTGCAGGATTTTGAATAAGAATTTTATCCATGTTTATAGATTTGGTGATATTCAGTGTTATTGCAATTTCTTCATCACTTATTGCTATTAAAAAAAATGATGATTTATTAATAATTGTTAATTGAGGCTATTATATTTGGATGTTATTAGTTATATTGGAAATTCTAATTTTATTTATTATAATTCCAATAATATTAAAAGGTAAAACAATTGGCATGCTAGTTTGTCAAATAAATTTTATTTCCTTGAAAGATGAATCAATATGATTGATGATTCTTAAAAGAAATCAATTATATGCCTTTCTTTGAATTTTTAGTATACTAGTTACAATGTGCTTTATTAGTCCAGAATTGTTTCAGAAAATGTCTGATATTTCTAATAAACAGAATGACAATGAATTAGTATTAGAGACTTGAGAATCAACATTAATAGCAATACCAGCGACAACATCAGGAATAATAATCTTTATTGATATCTTTAGTATTCTATCAATAAATGTCAATAAAAATATGTATAGTATCAATGATAGATTTGTTGAGATACAAATGATATATTCAAATAAATATATTGAAATATTTGATGAAATCAATAAAGAAATTCAAAAAGAAAAAGTAACAAAAAAGGAAATAATTTGAAAGGATTAATTTATGAATAAAGAAGAGAAAAATGTTTTTGATGACCATATATTTAGACATCTTAATAAAGAACAAAAGGCAGCTATTCTTAAGAATGATGGACCTTTAAGAATTATTGCTGGAGCAGGTTCAGGTAAAACTCGTGTTTTGACCAGAAAAATTTCTTACTTAATTAAAAGAATGCATATAAAGGCTGATAGAATTTTAGCACTTACATTTACTAATAAAGCAGCAAATGAAATGAAATCTAGAGTTGTCGAAATAATTGGTGATGATGGTGAAAAATGCAATATTTCCACCTTTCATTCACTTTGTTATAAATTTTTGAGACAGGAAATAACACATTTAGATTATCCACAAAATTTTATTGTTCTTGATTCCGCTGACCAAATATATGTTTTAAAAAAAATATATAAAGAAATTAATTTGACTAGTTCATTACTATCATATACTTCTATTTTAAAATACATTTCAAAAACGAAAATTTCAGCATTAACACCTAATATATTTGATGATAGAACTGAAAATGATACTGAAATATTGAAAATGGAAATTTACAAAAAATATATATCTGAATTAAGAGAAAAGAAATATGTTGATTTTGATGATTTATTAATTCTAACCGATCGAATTTTGAGAAAATTTCCTAAAGTTAGAGACACATGATCAAATAAGTTTGATTATATTCTTATTGATGAATTTCAAGATACATCTATTATTCAATATAATATAATTAAATCATTATCCAATTTGAAAAACATCACCATTGTTGGTGATCCAGATCAAACAATTTATTCATGAAGAGGTGCTGATATCCATTTGATTAATAATTTTCATAAGGATTTCAAAAATACTACAACAATCACTATGGATCTTAATTATCGTTCATCTAAAAATATCTTGAATGCTGCTAACAAGCTTATTCGTTCAAATGAAGATAGACTTCCAAAATCTCTAAAAGCACATGGTGAAAAAGGTGATCCTATTGAATTTCATTATGCATATTCTCAAGAAGCTGAAGCAAGATGAGTTGTTTCACAGATTAATGAATTGAAAAGAAATAAAGTTCAATTAAAGGATATTGCCATATTTTATCGTTCAAATTATTATTCAAGATTGATTGAATCAAGTTTAGTAACTGAATCAATCAATCACAAAATTTTTGGTGGTCAGAAATTCTTTGAAAGAACAGAAGTTAAAGATGTTATTTCATTTTTATGAACAATATCTAAAACATCTCCACAAATTCATCTTCAAAGAATTCTAAATATTCCTGCAAGAAAAATAGGGCCAGTGACAGAAGCCAAACTTATTCAATTTGCTCATGAACAAAACTTATCACTTTATGAAGCGCTTGTTCAAAATTTTAAAATATTACCTGTTCCAAAAGAAACAAAAGTGAATATTGTTAATTTTCTTAATGAAATTAGAAAACACAAAAGTTTCATTGAAAGAAATCTTCCCATTAGTAAAGTTATAGAATCCTTTTTAAATTCCATCGGATATATTTCTTTAATTAGAGAAGATAATACTGAATCAGATTCTAAATTAGAAAATATACAAGAATTATTCAAATCAATTGATACTTGGCAATTGAAGAATCCAGATTTATCATTGGAAGATTACTTAGGAGAAATTTCATTAATGAATATTTCAGCCGATGCAGAAGAAGATGCTATTAATTATGTTACTCTAATGACCATTCATGCTTCTAAAGGCTTAGAATTCAAAAATGTTTTTATAATTGGTTTAAATGAAGATGTTTTTCCATCAGCTAGAATATCTCAAATTGAAGATGAAGATCAGCAAAAAATTTATATGGAAGAGGAAAGAAGACTTGCTTACGTTGCAATAACTAGAGCAAAAGATAAACTTTTCATATCTGGAGCTCGTGGAACAAACTTTATTGCTGATGTCATTAATCAAAAATATCCTTCGAGATTTATTTCAGAAATGGGAATTGATATTTCGGCGCATGTAAGTGATTTAACAGCTATAAGAAATTTCGAAAATGATATTAAAATCAGCAAAAATTATGTTATTGGAGATTTAATTTCTCATATTTCTTTTGGTGATGGAGTTGTATTAGATTTAGAAGGAGACAAGATTACTATTAAATTTAATAAGGAAGAAATTGGTGTTAAACAATTTCTTAAAAATCATAAATCAATTGAAAGGTTAAGTTAGCATGAATGTTACTATAATCATATTTTCTTTGATATTTGCCATATTATTAATTTCTCTTTGCATTATATTCATTATGGTAATAATTTTTCAAAAGAAAAAAGCTTTAAAATCAAATAATGGCATTTTTCTTATAGATATTGATTTACAAAATAATAGACTTAGAAAATATGATCTAGTACAAATGATTGATTCCCAACCAACAAAATGAAATGGTGATGAATTTTTCAGTGAAGGATGAATGGATATTAATGAATTTTTAAACCATTTAACATCTGAAAATAAAGAGAAATTTTTATCTGCTTTGGATGCAATAAAAATTAACAGAAAATATGTTAAATTTATTATTAAAAATGAAACTAATCCTGAATCTGATTATCATATTGAGTGAATTGTTGAATTTTTTCAAACCAATAAAGAAATAAATTCTACCATTAAATGAAGTTATGTTAAAAAATTACCCAAAGGCTTAAGAATAATAACAAAAGATGATTTATTTCAAAACAAAAGTGTCTATAAATCATTCATTGCTTTTAATCTAAGAAATAAAGATCACAAAACTTTTAAGGAATTTGTAACAATATTATTTGAAAATCTTAAGATGAAAAATTTAGATTTTTTTATTTCTAAAAACATAGTTATTTTGATTGTTCATGGTGAAAAAAGCAAAATGGTTCAAACTGATATAAAAAAAATTATTGATAGATTCGAAAAAATTAAAACTTTTGAGAATCTTGATGCATTCTGTGATTCAATAGCAGTAGTAGAAAGTGAAAATCTTTTTGATCAAAGAGATTTATTGAAAATCATGAATAGAATTTATTTCTCTCTTATTAAATCAACCCAACTACAAAAAATTTTTTATTTTAGCACTAAAAATATTTTCTTTAATGAATTTGAAGAATTCAAAGAAAATTACTCATTATTAAATGAAATAATCAAAACAAAAAATATTGAATCTGTTAAAATACCAATTAAAGATTATAAAAATAATAACAATGTTATTGCAATATATATGAAACCTAAAATTGATTATCCCGTGAATTTTTGAACTGAAAAAATTTTTGAAAAAGGAAACATTTTACCTTCAATTGAAGATGAATTTTTTGAATTGAAATTAAATACTTTTGAAAAATTAGATCAATATTTAATAGATGTTAATGATTATGTGATATTGGAAAACATTGACAAACTTAAAGAGCATAAAAGTATAGTTTTCATAGTGAAATTTCTTGAATCTACTAATTTACAAAATTTTGAACTAATTGCTTCAACACTTAAATCAAATGGTATTAAATTTTGTATTAAAATTGATAGTATTGTTCCAGAGGTTATTACAGTAATTGAATCAATAATGCCACAAGCAATTATTATTAGTGAATCATTGATTGATACAACAGATTTGAAGAAATATCTTCTTTTAAAACAATTAGTAACTTTATGTGCAAAAAACCCAGCCACTTTAATTTATGAAAATCCATCTGATTTTGAATTATCCAATAAAATGATTAATTATTACTATAATGATAAAGAATAATATTTTATATATTTTTTTGTAAACTATTTTTAATTAATACTGTTATTTTTTTAATAAATGAATTTTTAATGAAAATATTTTTAACAAAATAATTTATAGTTCATAATCGAGAATTGTCATTTTCTAATCTAACAAAAATAATTATTTTTTTGTTAATATAATTATATTTAAATAACAATTCTTCACCAGTCTCTAATACTACTTTAGCAATAAGATTTTCACTTATAATATTTAGTTCATCATATATCACCATATCTTTAATAGGATATTTCAATGCTAAGTCGGTTTTATTAATGTTATTTAAAAACAAATTAAGTCTACTTAATTCAGAATCTAAAATTATTATGTGTGTTTTATATGAACCATACATTTTAGTTAAAATATTTCTTTGAGACGATAAGTTTAATCTTTGTGTTTTGTAATAATTAATCATTTCTAAAAATCTAATTATTAAATGATGGAAACCGAATTCAGTATTATAATTCTCACCAAATATAAATTGAGAATTTTGATTCCAATAAAATAATAAAAATTTATCTTCTACAAGTTTGATATTTTCAGAAATAGAAAGTTCCAAACCATATTTATTAATTAAATTTTTAATATTTTTAATGGGAGGTAAATCAGTTCCAATATATGAATTCGGAATTTTTTTTGTTTCAATATTCATCTCAATAAAAAAGAAATTTAAAAACATTAAAGTGATTTCATTAGCATCCAAATGAAAAACTTGCCTACCATTAAAAATGAAAAGATTAAGAGAAGATCCATTTCTTGAAGGACAAATCAATATATCGCATTTATTTTTTTTGGCAAATCTAATGTCTCTTCAATAAAAATTAATAAAAGTACTTTCATTTCTATTTTTCAAACTATTGATGTTGCCTTTATTAATGTTAGAATTTATTTTATAATTAAAATCCATATTACCCAAAATTTTTTTCAGGATTTCGGTTACACCTTCATTGTAATTTGATATTGTTATTTTTACTTTTCTTTGATCTCCTTTTCTACTAGAAAGGGAAAGAATTCTTTGGATGTAATCATTGATTAATTTATTATTTGAAAGAAAATCAATTTTAGCAGGTTTTGATTTAATTGAAAAAACATCATTATTGTTAATTTCAATCCTCATTCTATCAATAAATGCATCATTAAAATCATTGCCTCCAGAATCAATAAAATGAATATTAAACACTTCATTATTATAAAGAGATCTTTCGATAAATATTCCTCCAGTTAATTCTAATTTATTAATGGTTCTTCGAATAAACTTTTTATCATAACCAGTGAACTTTTTAAAAGCAGTTACAGTTAAATTTTGATAAGCAAACACATCTGAAATATTATTTAAAAAAACATTCACTTCCTGTGATCCATCACTACACACAAGTATATCGATATCTTTATCATTTGTCTTAGTTTCTGTTAAAAGCCTCCAAAATGAATAAGCAATATTTTCAACAATTAATTTATTCAATTTACCATATCCAACACCAATTTTAGCAACTATCTTTTTAGAATCAAATAACAATTTAGTAAAAAAATTGTCATCATCATTTAATTCTTTTATTTTGGCAAGTTTTTTTGAAGCATTTTTATCATTAATTAAAGCATTCTTTCACTTTTCAATTATTTCATTGTTTCCCATATTAAAATAATTTTATCAATTAAAACACTAAAAAGAACAACCATTTACTTTTAATTGTTTATAATTAAAAAATGGATAAATCAAAGATAAGAAATTTCTCAATAATAGCTCATATCGATCATGGCAAGAGTACATTAGCAGATAGAATATTAGAATACACTAAAACAGTTGATTCTAGAAATTTAAAAGCTCAACATTTAGACACAATGGATTTAGAAAAAGAGAGAGGAATTACAATAAAACTAAATGCAGTTCAAATTAATTATAAGGATTATTTGTTTCATTTAATTGATACTCCTGGTCATGTTGATTTTACATATGAAGTTTCAAGATCATTAGCAGCTACTGAGGGTGCATTATTATTGGTTGATGCTACTCAAGGAATTGAAGCTCAAACACTTGCTAATGTTTATTTGGCAATAGATAATGAACTTGAAATAATTCCAATTATTAATAAGATCGATTTACCCTCATCTGACCCAGAAAAAATTAAAAGAGAAATAGAGGATGTCATTGGAATTCCTGCTTCAGATGCTGTTTTAATATCTGCTAAAACAGGACAAAACATTGAAGGTGTATTTGAAGCAATAATCAAACATATTCCTGCTCCGAAAAGTTGTGATGATTCATTGCCTTTAAAAGCATTAGTTTTTGATTCATATTTTGATTCCTTTAGAGGCGTTATTCTTTTGGTAAGAATTTTTGATGGTCAAATTAGAGTTGGTGATGAATTTTTTTTCATGTCCAATAATAAAAAATTCACTGTAACAGAATTAGGAGTAAGAAAACCTCATGAAGTAAAGCATGATAAATTAACTTCAGGGGAAGTAGGTTGAATTGCTGCTTCAATAAGAGAAGCCAAAGATGTTGCAGTTGGTGATACTATAACGCTTACTAAAAAACCCACATCTGAATCATTGGCAGGTTATAAAAAAATGAATCCAGTTGTTTATACAGGATTTTATCCTATTGACGGAAAAGATTATGATATTTTAAAAGATTCATTAGATAAAATTTCACTTTCGGATTCTTCAATTACTTATGAACCTGAGACTTCTAAAGCATTGGGATTTGGTTTTAGAATTGGATTTTTAGGGTTACTTCATATGGAGATTCTTCAAGAAAGATTGGAAAGAGAATTTGGTATTGAAATAATTGCAACAGCTCCTTCTGTCGAATTTAAGGTTTATATGACTGACAGAACTATTAAAATAATAGCTAATCCTTCTGAATTTCCAGATAAGATAAAAATTAGTAAAATTGAGGAACCATATATTAGAGCAACAATTATCGTTAATGATGAATATATTGGTGTCATTATGGACTTATGTCAAACAAAAAGAGGCAAATATATTGATTTAGAATATATTGATGCAACTAGAAGAAAATTAATTTATGAATTACCATTAGTAGAAATAATATTTGATTTCTTTGACAAGATGAAATCTGCTTCGAAAGGTTATGCTTCTTTTGATTATGAGCTTATAGATTATCAAGCATCAGATTTAGTAAAAGTTGATATATTATTAAATGGTGAAAAAGTTGATGCTCTAAGTGCCATTATTCATAAAGATTTTATTGATTATAAATCTCGTGATTTAGTCAAAAAATTAAAGGAAGTTATCCCTCGCCAAAATTTTGAAGTTCCAATCCAAGCCGTTGCAGGTGGGAAAATTATAGCTCGTGAAACTGTTAAAGCATATCGTAAGGATGTAACAGCAAAATTATATGGTGGTGATGTCACCCGTCGACAAAAACTTCTAAAAAAACAAAAAGCTGGTAAAAAGAGGGCAAAGGCATTTGGAAAAGTCGAAGTACCGCAAGAAGCGTTTTTGGCAATTTTAAAAACAAATAATTCTAATAGCTCATAATAATATTTAATCAAGTTTATTTGAAAAATTATTTTTTTGTAGAATTTTTTTAATAGTATTCAATTCATATTTGCTCAACACTTTTAAAACGTTTGCATTTACTAAATCATTCATTTTCAAATCATCTAATTTAATATTAATATCCAAAAAAATTTCTAGCTTAGCCAATTCTTTACACATTAATGCAATATCTTTTGAAGCAATGAATTTTTCTTGTTGACTAGAAGTTAATTCTGTAATATGATTATAAATATTTTCTAATGTTTCATATTTATTTAAAAGACTTATAGCTCCTTTTTGACCAATTCCTTTGATCCCTGGAAGATTATCAGAAGAATCTCCTGAAATACCTTTGAAATCAGGTATTTGATAATGTTCAAAACCATGCAAATTCTTGAAATTCTGAATGTTCTTAATCATAAATTGTTTTGATTTTTTATCTTTAACAATAACACTAACATTATTATCAATTAATTGTAAAAGATCTTGATCGTCTGATCAGATAAGAATTTCATTTTCATTTGAAAATTTCATTGTTAGACTTGCAATTAAATCATCGCCTTCATAACCTTTCATATCCATATGTTTAATTTTCATAATATCTAATATTTCTAAAATTATTTTCTTTTGTTCAAATATTTCAAGAGGTGCTTTTTCTCTACCTGCTTTATAATCTTTGTAAATTTCATGTCTCTTTGTTTTTTTTCCAGCATCAAAAGCAATAAAACAATGAGTGGGTTTATATGTTTCGATAACTTTTAGTAAAGATAATAAAAAAGTATGAACTGTAGCAGTATTTATTCCTTCATTAGTTTCTAACTTATTATTTGAATATCATGTAGCGAAGAAACTTTTGAATAATAATAAATTACCATCAATTAACAATAATTTGTTTTTCATTATTTAATAACCTTTCAGTCACTAATCCTGAAATTGATTTTATCTTGTCCTTGTAACTTAACAATTTTGCATTCAATTATTGAAGGTATTTTAATCATTTTGAATGATTCTCAATTTGGATGAAAAATAAATATTTCTTCTGAACCACTACTATCACTTAATGTGACAATTCCAAATTGATTACCATTTTTATCAGCCTTTCTTTCAACAATTTTTTCAATATATAAAACAATTTTATATTCAACTTGCTTAGATAAAGTTTTCAATTTATCTTTTGTTTCATAATTTATAGTTGGAAATGAATTATATTTTGCTCCTAAATATTGTTCCTCATAATTCATTTCATCAATCATATTAATATCTTCCAAAATAAGTTCTTGTTCTGCTGCTAAATCATATTCAATTGTTAATTCATCTTCTTTTGATACAATTACACAATCAGCATAATATTTTGCCTTTGTTAAATTAGCATTAAGAGTTGACATATTTCCGAAAATTCTTAATGCATTTGATCTTATTAAAATATCGATTATAGCATCACCGAGTTTCATTCTTCTTGCTCTTGCAACAAAATTAAAGAAACTCGTATATTGACCATTAATATTTTTATCATTTTGAAGTTTTTCACTTGCAACTTTACCCAACCCTTTAATTATTATTAAAGGAAGAATTATTTTGTCATCAATATTATAAACGTTTTCATGTGAATCATTTATATGAGGACTAATAATTTGATATCCCATTAACCTTGCTTCAACAACATATTTATTAATTGTGTCTAAACCAGGAAGTGATGAAAGTATAGAAGTATAAAATTCAATAGGATATCATGCTTTAAGATATGCCATTTTATATGATAATGTTGCATAGGCAATTGCATGTGATTTGTTGAATCCATATTCCGCAAATTTCTCAATTTCTGCATATATTTTTTCTATTAATTCTCTAGGTTTTTCTTTCAATAAAGCTCCATTAACAAAAACGCTTTCTAACTTACTCATTTCAACTTTATCTTTTTTACTAATAGCTCTTCGCAATAAATCTGCTTGACCAAAAGACATTCCTGCAAATTTTTGTGCTATTTCCATTATTTGCTCTTGATAAATAATTATTCCATAAGTATTTTTAACTATTTCATCATATTCTTTTGTTAAATAATTCATTTTCATTTTCTTATGTTTTACTTTTGTATAAATTTCTATATTAGACATTGGACCTGGCCTAAATAATGAAATAATTGCAACAAGATCATCAAAATTATTAACACCTACTTTTCTTAAAGTATTCATCATTCCAGGTGATTCTAATTGAAATATTCCAATTGTATTTCCATTTGATAGCAAAATATTGGTTTTCGAATCATTCATTGGAATATTGTCAAATATAATTCTATTACCATTTTTTTTATTTATTTCTTCATTTATATTTTCAATAATTGATAATGTTCTTAATCCTAATAAATCGATTTTCAACATTCCTCATGATTCTAGATTATCCATTGAGAATTGTGAAATTAAACTTTCAGTTTCATAAATAACAGGAATTTTTTGAACTAATGGAGTTTTAGAAATAATTATTCCTGCTGCATGTGTTCCCTTTTGTCTAGGAAGATTTTCAATTCTAAGAGCATGATTATAAGCTTTAGTATAAATTTCTTTTTCATTTATTTTAGCCCTAAAAGAAGATGATTTATTATATGAATCTTTCAAATTAAAATCTGATGGTATAAGTTTAGAAATAATATTAACTTCTGAATTAGGAATTTCTAAAACTCTTGCCACATCTCTAAAAGCACTTTTTGATGTCATTCTTTGAAAAGTAATGATTTGTGCAACCATTTCATAACCATATTTTTCCTGTATATATTCAATTAGAATAGATCTTTTATCATCTTGGACATCTATATCAATATCTGGCATAGAAATTCTTTCCGGATTTAAAAATCTCTCAAACAATAGACCATAATTTAAAGGATTAATTTCGGTAATTCCAAGAAGAAATGAAATTATTGAACCAGCTGAAGATCCTCTTCCAGGGCCAAATACAATATTATTCTCTCTTCCTCATTTCATAAAATCTCAAATAATTAAAAAATAGTCTGAAACATTTAATTTTTCAATTATAGATAATTCATATTTTATTCTATCTTTAATAACATTAATCTCATTATTTTTAATTATTGCAAATTTATCCCTAAATGCATTTTTCACTAATGCTTTCAAATATTCAAAAGAAGTCATATTCGAATCAGTAAGAAATTCAGGAAATAGTGAAGTAATTATAGGAAATTCAATATTACATTCATTTGCTATTCAATTAGTTCTTTTAATTATACTTTCATCAATATTACTTTCATTCATGAAGCCAGGAAAATGAAATAATCTTTTCTCTTGATTTTTAATCGAGTTCAAAATACTGATTGTTTCATTTTCATCACTTTCAAGAATTCGATTCTCTTTTATAATAATAGCTTTTTGATCTTCTTTATTATCAGAATAATAATAAAAATTTTCTGAGCCATCAAATCTCTTTTTATTTATTGAAAAATATCCATATGTTGGATGATCAAGAATAAATAAATTTTTGTTTTCGATATCCTTAATATTAATATCTTGCTTTGATTTTAAAGAAACCAAACGATTTAATTCTTGAAATCCCTGATAATTTTTTGCAAGTAATATTCATCTAAAATTATCAATATCTAAATCAACCCCTATAATAGGTTTAATATTATTTTTTTTACATAATTTAATAAATTTATCAACACCATACATATTGTTATGATCAGTTATTGATAATATAGAGATATTATTTTCTAATGCAAAAGCAATATAAGATTCAATTGTTACACTTGATTCTAATAAACTATATTCACTATTAAAATGAAGATTCACAAATTTAGACATATCATAAAATTATACTTTATAAAAAGCAAATAAAAATTTCAATAAATTTTATAACTTAATTAATTTCACCTAGAAAAATCTCTTTTTTAATTCTAAAATAATCTTCATATGAAATACCATTTATTTCTAACAATTGATTTAAGCTTTCCAATTTAATTTTTAAATCATTCGATAATAAACCATTTTCAAACATACGAATATTATCAAATTTTGTCATTCTTTTTTTGGGATTATGATATGAATAATCTTTAAAATAACTTCCCTCATTGATTCAGTTTTTATTAACATGTTGTTGAACCATTTGAGGTTGTTGAATCATTTGAGGTTGTTGAATCATTTGAGGTTGTTGAATCATTTGAGGTTGTTGAACCATTTGAGGTTGTTGAACCATTTGAGGTTGTTGAATCATTTGAGGTTGTTGAATCATTTGAGGTTGTTGAACCATTTGAGGTTGTTGGAAAAAGTTATGATGCTTTACATAATGGTCAAAATAATTTTGATTATCTTTGTTATATATAAAAGGTTTTTGCTCTCTATTATTATAAATGTTAATATTATCTATAGAATTGGAATTATTATTTTGTGAATTTTGTAAAGATTGTTTTTGAATTTGAGCATCATATCAATCTTGTCCAATCTTCCTAGCCATTTCTTTTATTCATTCCTGATTTAATGGATAATAATTATCATTTTTTTGTTGAAAATCTTGTTGTTTGTAATCAAGTGAATCATTTTTTTTATGATTATTGTTACGATTAAATTTCCTTTTATTTTTTTTATGATTATTACTTTCATTTTGATTTTGATTATTATTAATATTTTGGTTAGGAAACATAGCCTCATTTTGCCTTTGATTAAAAATTTTTGAATAGTTGCTGGCATCATTTTTTTTATTTAATATATTGAAATGATGATTATTATTAATTTTCAATGGTATAGTTCTATTTCTGTCAATATTTAGATTTTGATTAAAATAACCATCATTTTGATCATTTTCATTATCAATCTTGGTTCTAATAGATTGAGTTGATTGATATTGAGTTGGTTGATATTGAGTTGGTTGATATTGAGTTGGTTGATATTGAGTTGGTTGATATTGAGTTGGTTGATATTGAGTTGGTTGATATTGAGTTGGTTGATATTGATCCTGATTTTGATATGCTTGATTTATGGCCCTTATCGACATTGTTTCTTGATATTGATTTGGATTATTGTTACTAGTTTGAATAAATTGATTTTGTTGTGGCACTCTAATTGATTGAGTTGATTGATATTTATTTGGTACAGGAAATAAAGAATTACCCATATTATTTTGAATTGGATACACTATATTGTTAGAAAGAAAAACTGGCTTTGATTGTTTAATATTTCTATCATTCACAATAATATTTTTATCAAATCTTGAATTTATGATACCCACCTCTTTTATGTATATAATTATAATTGTTTTTTTTAAAAATTTAAAATTTTATAAATATTAAAAAAATTAAAGTAAATGATATTTTACATTAATATTCATTAAAACTATATTTATTAATATAATAATTTAATTTATGTATAATGTTATTACCTTAGTTAATTTAAGTTAATATTTTATCACTGATACATTTAAAGAATTGATAGAAATTCCAGGAAAAAATAAAGATTAGGAAAGAAAGAAATGATATTTAAAAATGTAAACCAAATAAACGAAAATGTAATGAGGAGTCTTGAAGAGATGGGTTTTGTTGAAGCTACTCCTATTCAGAAAGAAACTTTTAAAGTTGCTTTTGATGGAAAAGATGTAATTGGGCAGGCACAAACTGGAACAGGAAAAACGGGTGCATTTGGTATTCCCATTGTTAATATGATTGATGAAAATTCATTAAGCATTGAACATTTGATTATTGCTCCAACTAGAGAACTTGCCTCTCAAATTCATAAAGGTCTTAAAAATATGGGTAAATTTTCTAATGCAAGAGTTTGTTTGATTTTAGGTGGAAGTGGATATGATAAACAAGCCAGAGATTTAAAAGATAAGCCTCACATAGTTGTTGCAACACCAGGCAGAATCAATGATTTACTTGATAGTGGAAAAATATCATTAAATAATATTAAAACTTTTACACTGGATGAAGCAGATGAATTATTAAATATTGGTTTTCAAAAAGATATTGAAAATATTATTTCTTATTTACCAAAAATTAGACAAAACTTTTTTTTCACAGCAACGTTTAATAAGAAAACTCGAGATTTAGCATCATTAATGACTAATAATCCTGTAAATATAAATGTATCTGAAGGCCTAAAATCTGCCACAACTATTACTCAAGAATTGGTAGTGGTAAGAGAAGGAAAAAAACTTTCAGTTCTAATTAAATTTCTAGAACTTTATAAGCCGAAATCAGTTGTTGTTTTTGGTAGAACAAAAAGAAGAGTAGATGAATTGAATGAAGCGCTAAATCAAGCAGGATATTCCTCTGCTGCAATACAAGGTAACATGGAACAAAGAGAAAGAACATTTGTAATGGATAAGTTTAGAAATCATTCTAAAACAATCTTAGTTGCAACAGATGTTATGGCTAGAGGAATTGATGTTGAACATGTAGAATGAGTTGTAAATTTTGATTTACCTCAAGAAATAGAATATTATACTCATAGAATTGGTAGGGCTGGTAGAGCAGGTCGAAAAGGTTATGCTCTTTCTTTAGTGAAACCTGAGGAACTAGAGCATGTTAAAGAAATATGTTTTAAAACTGGTTCAGTAATTGAAGAGATTCAAATACCAAGTGATATTGAAATTAGAGATGCTTGAAAAGCTCATCTTGCCGAGACATTGCGTGAAATAGTTAATGATTTCAAGGAAGATGATTCTGAATATCCAACTTATCTAGAAAAAGACTTATTAAGAGATTATTCACCTGAAGAATTATCAATTTTACTAGCCAAATATATTTTAGATAAAAAAACTTCTTCCTCAAAACTTACTTTAACTCCTGAACCATCAGTTGCTTCTAAAGGTGCTAGGGGAAGAAACAGAAGTTCTGGTCATAGAGATCGTCGTGGTGGTGGATCAAGAGGAAATTTTGGAAGTGGAAATTTCAGTAATGGAAATTTTGGAAGTGAAAGAAGAAGTTATGTTGGAGATCGTTCACAATCATCTAATGGTGAAAGAAGAAGTTATGATACCAATCGTGGTGGACAATCTCGAGGAGAAGAAAGAAAAAGTCATAGCTGAGATCGCAATAATTCTGGTAAACCACCAAGAAGAAGTTATGCTGAACGTAGTAGCAATTCAATGCATAATTCGGAAAGAAGACAATTTAGATCAGGTGATCGTGGTTCTTCATCTTCATATGGTGGAGAAAGAAGAACAAGAAAAGAAGAATAATTTTTTTTCTATTAAATCTAGGACTCTAATGAGTCTTTTTTTATATTAAAATCATCTTTATATGATAGCAAATTTTTTATTACATTTTTGTTACTTAAAAATAACTTGACTTAGGAATTTATAACTTAATTATACATATAATCAAATG
>JBOFXM010000103.1:0-1591 GCA_051654165.1 Metamycoplasmataceae bacterium | reverse complement strand
AGGAGCTATCTTATCAAATTCTTCATTATAGGAAGAAATGGGAACTCTACCATCCAAAAGTACAATAAAGCAGTCAACAATTTCTTGTTTATCTTTAATATCATTAAATGCTTTTGCCATATGGCCGGGAAATCAGTTTATTAAATCCATTTTTTAATTATATATTAAATCCATGAAATTGACAATTAGAGATAAATGACCATTAATAATTTTGTAATTCATCTTTTCGATAATCTAAAATTATTTCAATGTCTTTTGTTATTTTTTCTTTAATAAATTCATAAATACCATCAATAAAGACTTCTTCTACTTTATGAGAAATAATTACATAATTTATTTTTTCATTTTGAAGAACAACTTGTTCATTTCATTTAATATCTGAAGTTATTAATAAGTCACAATTATTTAACTTGTGATATTTAAGGAATTCATAAATATCTCCCGAACCTGGAGCAAAATAAATTTTACCAACCTTAATATTTTCTGATTTTGTTCAATTAGAAAGCACAAAATTTAATTTCATTTTTTCTTTTAATAATTTTATTAATGAATTAAATGAAAAATTATATTCAATAATAGTGCTAAATTTATACTGATCAATTTTCTTGTCTAATAATTCTAATTTCTTTAATAAATAATGATGTGTTCCATTTTTATTAATGTCAAAAGAAGTATGAATTGAATAAAGTGAGATATTATTCTTTTTAGACAATGCAAATAATTCTTTTTTAGTTGGATCATTTTTGATTGCTTCTTTTTTGGTTGGGGCAAAACAAAATGGATGATGAGAAATTATTATTGATACATTATTTTTAATTGCTTTTAAAATACTTTCTTTATCGGCATCAAGGCAAATCATTATTTTAAGATTTTTTTCTTTTTTTGAAAGAAAAGAAAAACCACTAAAATCTCAATCTTCTTGAGACTTTAATGGGAATTCTTTTTCAATTAACTTAATTAGATCTTTTTGATTATTAATTTTCATTTTGATAAAAATCTTTAAGTTTCTTTCTTCTTTGTGGATGTTTTAATTTTCTTAAAACTTTTGTTTCGATTTGACGAATTTTTTCTCTTGTGTAACCTAATTCAGATGCAATTTCATCAAGTGTATGTGCTTTAATTTTTTCACCATTTGCATCAATACCAATACCATATCGTTTCTGGATTATTTCTTTTTCAAAATCATCTAAATAAGATTCAATCATTTCTTCTAAAATACCTGATAATTCTTCTTGAGCGGCATAATCAACCGGAGATATTACATTATTATCTTTAATAAAATCACTAAATGAAGAATCATCTTCTTTACCAATTGGTTTATCTAATGAAATGGGATCTATATTTATACGACGAATATATTGAACTTTTTCTGCAGTAAAATCTTCACCATACCTTTCAGCGATTTGTTGATCAGTTGGTGTTTCATTTAATTCCTGTTGCAATTCTCTTTTTATTTTAATAATTTTATTTATTGTTTCTACCATATGAACAGGAACTCTAATAGTTCTTGCTTGATCTGCAACAGCTCTTGTAATTGCTTGTCTAATTCATCATGTTGCATATGTTGAGAATTTAAAACCTTTTCTTCAGT
>JBOFXM010000102.1:0-1697 GCA_051654165.1 Metamycoplasmataceae bacterium | reverse complement strand
TTTTTTTAACAATATTTTTAAATTCATCAATTGATATAAAACAATTAAAGCCAGGTATAGATTCTAATTTATCAATAGTTCCACCAGTATGACCTAAACCCCTGCCTGACATTTTTGCAACTACTCCACCACAAGCCGCAACAATAGGACCCAAAACTAATGAAATTTTATCTCCTACTCCACCAGTTGAATGTTTATCCAATTTAATCCCTGGTATTGAACTTAAGTCAATAACATCACCAGAATTTATCATTGCTTTCGTAAGATTGGCAATTTCCTTTTCATTCATACCATTAAAATAAATTGCCATTAATAATGCAGACATTTGATAATCTGGAATGGATTTATTAACAAATCCTTCAATAATAAAATTGATCTCTTCACTTGATAATTCTTGATTTAATTTTTTCTTATTTATTATATCGACTGTAATCATAATATTAATTATACTTTAATTACATTAAATTTAAATAGCCCCTAAAGCAACTTCCATCATATCCTTAAATGAGTTTTGTCTTTCTTCAGCACTTGATTCTTCATGAGTAATTATATTATCAGAAACCGTTAAAAGACAAGCAGCATTTTTACCTAATTTTTCAGCATTAGTAAATAATGCATAAGATTCCATTTCAACAACTAATGCTTGTGTTTTCGCAATTCTTTCTTGAACTGGAATAGATGCATAGAAAACATCCGATGAATGAATTCTTCCAAAATGCAATTCTTTTTCCAGTTTTTCAGCTGAAGCAATTATTTTATCATTTAATTCTTTTGAAGGCAACATAACTTCTTTTGCTTCACCTAGTATTAATTCTGTAAAAGCTGTACTATCACCAATGGCTTCAGTTGCCAAAACTAAATCATATACTTTTATTTCTTCTCAATATGAACCAGCTGAGCCAATTCTTATAATATTTTCAACATCATAAAATTTAAAAAGTTCATATGAATAAATGCCAATTGAGGGACAACCCATTCCACTTCCTGCTATTGTAACTGGTTTACCATTATATGTTCCTGTATACATAAACATGTTTCTAATTTGGTTAACAAGTTTTACATCTTTCAAATAAGTTTCAGCAACAAATTTAGCTCTTAAGGGATCACCTGGCATTAAAACAGTTTTAGCTATTTCACCTTTTTTTGCATTTATATGTGGTGTCATGTGAAATCCTTTAATTTACTATATATTTTATTTATTAACTCATTATATTATAAATTTCTACTTAGAAAGGAAAAATATCATGAATTGTTTAGTATTATTATAGTTAAATAAAATATCAAATATTGTGAAAGAAGGTTGAAATGACAAAAGATAAAATTGAGGATTATTTACATAATAAATTTAATCTTGTTTTAAGTAATGAAAACGAAGAAGAGATCTTAGAAAAAAACATGAATACACTTGGAATATATGAAGGTAGTCCAGAATATGAAACATTTGTAAAGATCTCAAGTTTTATTGCTCAAAATGAAGAGAAGAAAAATTTATTCTTTGTTTATTATGATGGAAAATATGGAATAAGATTTAAATCAAACAATAAGAATTTAGTATTTTTTGATGAAAATAATGCTGATACTGTTAGCAAGTTTTCTTTCCTTTCTTTTATTAAAGATAAATTACCTAAAACAAATAATTATGTTGTATTTTATACATTAGGTAAAGTGGATTTTGAAGAAAAACATGGTCTTAAATC
>JBOFXM010000101.1:0-3122 GCA_051654165.1 Metamycoplasmataceae bacterium | reverse complement strand
TTTGTGAAAGCATGATTTCTATTGATAATTCTCTAATACTTTCTTTTATTTCATCGTATTCTTTATCAATTCATAAATCATTTATCTTTTCTTTAATTTGTTTAGCACACCAAATTATGTCTTGGCCATGATAGCTTTCCTCAGGCAGATTTATTTTAATGTTAAAAAGTTGCAAATATCTAACATAACATGCATAAGCTAACATATCTATTTGGCTGCCTGCATCATTAATATAATATTCTCTTGTAACCTTAATTCCAACATGTTCTAATATGTTTGCTAAAGAATCACCTAATGCAGCGCCTCTTGCATGTGCAACATGAAGGAATCCCGTTGGGTTAGCTGAAACAAACTCTAAATTATAATGAAGTTCTGTTTTATCTTTACCATAATCATGATCTTCTTTAATAATTTTTTCAATTATTTTCGAATAATAATCATCAACAAGATAAAAATTAATAAAACCTGGATTAATTATTTCTATTTTTTTTACTAATGTTTTTTTCTTATTAAATTTCTCCACAATCATTTCAGCAATTTCGATTGGTTTTTTCTTTAATGACTTTGATAGGATCATTGAGATATTGGTAGAAAAATCGCCAAAATCCTTGTTGGCCGGTTTTGAGACAATAAAATTAATTTCATTAAAATCTAGTTCTTTTATAATTTTATTTAGTTCTTCAAAAATAAGTAAGTTCATTTGCTTATATTATATATAAAATATTAAAATAATATTTTGTAAAGATATTAATCAAAAAATAATTAATGGTTAATATATGGAGTAATAAAATCTGTTAATTTCTCATGCTTATCAAGAATTTCTTCTTTGTCCATATCAACCATAATTACACCTTTATCAATTATTATAATTCTATCAACAAGATGTTCAACTTCATCCATATCATGTGATATTAAAACTATTGTCATGTTGTTTTCTAATGCATAAAGTTTGATGAAATCTTTTATTTTAGTTCTTATTGTTATATCAAGACCTGTTGAAAGTTCATCCAAAAATAGAACTTTAGGTTTATGAATTAAAGCCAACAAAGCATTCAATCTTTGTTGCTGACCTCCAGATAAAGAACTAGCATTTTTTCTATAAAATTCATTTATTCCAAATATTTGAATTAAAGCATTTAGTTCATTTTTTTCAATTTTAGCACCATAAATTTCAATAATAAAAGATATAATTTCTTTAACGGATAATCCAGGTGGATATGAAGAATCTTGAAATTGAATCCCAACTTCTTCAAGATAACTTTTATCATAATCAAATAAATATTTAACATCTCCTGATGTTTGCTTGTTTAAACCTGCTAAAATTTCAACTAATGTTGTTTTACCAGCACCATTTGCTCCAAGAATACCAATAGATTCTCCTTCACGTATTTTGAAAGAAACATCATGTAAAACTGTTTTTAAATTTTTCATTTTACCAAAGTCTTTCTTCAAATTGGTAATTTCAATCAAAACTTTTTTGTTGCCTTTTAAAGGAGTTTTAATAATTTTTGCTTCTTCTTTTTTGCCTTCTAAATAAACTGAATTAGAAAGGAAGTTTTTCACTGCTTTTGATTGTAGATTTTCAATATCTACTCTTAGTTCATCATTATCTTTTCTTTTTATCATAGACATATCCTATCTTGTACTCCATTTAAATGTTTTGACAGCTATTCCTGAAAAAATTCCAGTAAATACAAATGGCATAATTAAATTCACAATTTTATCTGCAGTACCAAACATAATTTCTGGACCAGTTTCTTGATATTTCAACATTTCGAAAGGTGTTGAAACATCAAAAATGTTTGAAGATGATGCAATTAAAATTTGAACATCATTCATAATAGGTTGTTGTGCCAAAGCTAATGCTAAAGCATCAAAATCTATTGTAGATGTGAAGGATTCAATCATTAATCCTGTTGAATATCTAAATGGACTTAAATAACTAATATATTTCATGAAACTTGCATCAATTATCATTGGTAATGGCAAAACTTGTGCCGATAAAAATTGAGAAATTATTAAAATTGGAATACCCAATCCTTGAATTGCTAAAGTTGATTTTGATGTAGAAACAAGTACAAATCCTAAAGATATACCAACAATAATGTTCATTATAACCCCTCAGAAGAAACCTGCTCAATTAACATTCGCTAAAGTAGCACCTAGTGTTGGTGATAATAAATAATATTTTATTTCTCCGGACGCATCCCCACCAATTTGAACAATTTCTCTACCCTTGTCCATTAAGCTTGAAAAAATGGCAATTCCAATACCCATTGTTCAAAATGTAGCAATAATCATTATTATAAAATAAAATATACCAGCAACAAATAAAAACATTCATGGTTTAATTGGAGTAACTCCAATACGCTTCAGTAAAGCTGATCTTTTGAATTCAAAAATTGCTTGTGGCATAGCAGTTAAAGCTATTGACATTGATGCAATAGCCATAGCACCACCTAATAATTGATCAAATCCAAGCAATGATCCTAATAAAGCAACAAATATTAATGGAAAAATGAAAGAGAAAAAAGGTCCAAAGAAACTTTTTCAAAAATATAAATTGATAATTTTAATTACTGAAATCACAAGATAATTATATCATTTTTTTGTTTTTTTGTTTTTTATTCTGAAACATTAACAATCATATAAACTTCATCATCAATTCAAACTGTCGAACCAACAAATATTTTAGTGCTTCTTCCTTTTGGTTTCTCGTTATTAATCTTGATATTATTATTCTCAATGAATTCTTTTGCTTGGCCGCCAGTATCTATTAAATTAAGTTTTTTTATTAATTGACCTAATCTAATTGATTGACCTTTTATTTCTACTTTCACAATGAGTGCCTTTCTTAATCTAATAACTTCTTTGTGGAGCTATAAGTTGTTTATTATTAGGATTTGATTTACCTATTATCACAAATCTATCAATACCATTATTGAATTTAAGTTGAATTTCACCTTCAAATACAGCAATTGCTTCTTTTAGAAATTTATAATTAACAGTAAAAATCAAATCGTCACCAACGAAATTTTTGGTTTTTATAATAACACTTGAATTACCTATTTCTTCTTTAACTGAAATAACTTTAATTTCTTTTTGATCAATTTCAAATCTTA
>JBOFXM010000100.1:0-3238 GCA_051654165.1 Metamycoplasmataceae bacterium | reverse complement strand
ATTCTTGGTGGAATAATGGGATTAGCGATTCCTGATTTAAGTAATTCTGAATATTGAAGTAAATTTGGTGGTATGGAAATTGGATATGATAATTATATTTTTTGAGATTACTTTATAATTCATTCATCATCAGTTGTATTACCGTTTTTCATAATGAGTTGTCTAAAGCCTGTTTTCTATAAAAAAGAAATCGTTTATTCATTACTAGTAATGGGTGGTGTTGCGGTTTCAATCTTCTTACTTGATTTAGCACTTTCAGAAGTACCTGACACTAGATGAAGACCTAATTGATTCTATTTCGGTGTTCCTGCTGTAAACGGTATTCAAGATATGCTTTCATTCTTAGGCCCATTAATATCCTATCCTACACTTCTTTTTACCTTTATTGTTATTGGGATCTTGTTGTACACATCTGCCACATTTATTTATATAAATTCAGATAGAATACATTTTACTTGACAGAAAGATGATAACAAATGATATTATCGTATTCGTGCAAAAATCATTCCATCTGAGAATATGCACCATTTTAAAAATGGACCCTTCTCTTATAGTAATTAACAATTTTATTACTACTAAAAATCAGGTTACAAAAACTCCCGATCATGGGAGTTTTTAATATTATATTAATATTTAATAATTAATATTATTTATTCATTTGTGATTTAACTTCAGATGCAAAATCAACAATCTCTTTTGTGATTCCTTCTCCTACTTCAAAACGAACCATTGCAATTTCATTAGCATTTTTTTCCAATAGAAATTTAGCAATTGTTTTTCCAGATTCTACAACATAATCTTGTTCAGTTAATACATATTCAGAAAGTGCTTTTCTTAACATTCCTTTTAAGATATTTTCTCTTATAGCTTCAGGTTTACCTTTTAATGCAGGCGAATCTAAGAATTCTTCTTTTAATTTATTAATTCTTTCAGCAGGGACATCATTTTCATTTAAAAATTCAGGATTCATAGCAGTGATATGCATTGCAATTCCTTTTAGAATTTCATCATCTCCACCTTTAGCAATAAATAAAGCAGCTTTTTGACCATCAGAATGAGTATAATTACCAATTGAAACATTTCCTTCTTTTGGAAATTTAAGTGCTCTTCTAAATGATATTTTTTCTCCAATTGTTGAAGTTGCTAATGTTGCAAGATCATCAATTGTATGTCCTTTAGCATTTTTTAAATTTGCAGCTTCTTCATCAGATGCAAAATCATTATCAATTAGAATTTGGCCAATCTCTTCAACTAATGTTACAAACTTATCATTTTTAGCAACAAAATCCGTTTCTGAATTAACTTCATAAATTACACCATATTTATCATTAACAATTGTTGAAACTAAACCTTCAGCAGCAATTCTTCCTGATTTTTTAACAGCTTTAGCAATCCCATTTTCCTGTAATCACTTAATTGCTTCTGTAATATTTCCATTAGTAGCATCTAATGCTTTTTTACAATCAACAAATCCACTTCCTGTTAATTCTCTTAATTCTTTAATTGCATTACCAGACATTATTTTTCTCCCTTTGTATCTTTAGATTTTTTAATTTCTTGAGCATTTATTTCAGAATTTGCATTAATTTTATTATCTTTATCACCTGGTGTTCTAGGGCTTCAACCTTCAGGTCTTTCTCCTCTATTTTCTCAAGTTCTCTTTTTGTATTCTCCACCTTCAAAATTTCTATTTGGAGTTCTTGTAAATTGACGTCTTTCTTTATTTGCATCAACTGGCAAAATAATTTTATCATCTGGTTGATAAGCAAATTTTACTGTTCCATTTTTAGCTTCAACAATTGCATCTGCTAGAATTGTAATAATTAAATTTAATGATTTAATTGAATCATCATTTGCTGGAATTCCTAAATCTACTAATTCAGGATCACAATCAGTATCAATAATTCCAATGATTTTTACATTTCTTTTTCTTGATTCTTTAACAGCAATTAGATCATCCATTGGATCAGCAATTATCATAAATTGAGGAGCAGAATTCATATTTCTAATTCCCTGTAAGTTTTTTTGTAATTTCTCTAATTCTTTCTTTTTAAGAATTCCTTCTTTTTTTGTATAACCTTCAAAATTTCTTTCTTCTAATTTCTCTAAATCTTCCATTGCTCTAACACGTGAAAAGATTGTTTTACTATTGGTAAGAGTTCCACCTAATCATCTTTCACTTACATAAGCAGAATTTGTTCTTAAAGCTTGTTCCTTAATAACTTCTTTTGCTTGTCTTTTAGTACCTACAAAAATGAATGTAGCACCTTTTTGAGCAGCTTTATAAATTAATTTATATGCCAATTCTAATGATTTTTGTGTTTTAGAAACATCAATAATATGAGTATTCATTTTTTGAGTATGAATGTATGGAGCCATTTTTGGATTTCATTGTGATTTTCTGTGCCCAAAATATGTTCCGGCTTCCAATAGTTTTTTTGTTGAAACAATTTCAGCTGTTTCAGAAGAGCTTAAACTTGGTTGTTCAAGTACCACTTCATTTTTTATTTCGTCATTCGACATTTTTTTCCTTTTAGTTTGTTATTTTCTTCCTAATACTTCAAATCAACTAGCATCTTAAATTAAGACACACCCAATTGAATCCATAATAGTGCATATTTTTTCATTTTTTTTACATGATTAAATACTAATAATAATCTTATCATATTAAATAAATATTTAAAGTAGAAAATCAAAACATACTTTCAAAAGGTTATGAATTTTATAAATATGATTCAAGGAATGATTCTAAATCCTTATTATGAGCTAAAATATTGTCTTTCAGATCATCAACTACTAATTTTCCATTTTGTAAAACAATAATTCTTTCTGTTAAATAATCGACCTCTGCCATATCATGTGAAATAATTACAATTGTCATATTATTTTCTTCAGCAAATTTTTTCATGAATCTTTTGATGCTTGTTCTAATTTTAATGTCTAAACCAGTTGATAATTCATCAAGAATAACTAATTTAGGTTTATGCATAATTGCAAGTAATAAATTTAATCTTTGTTGTTGACCACTAGAAAGTGAATGGGCACTCTTTTTGTAAAAATTATTAATACCAAATTGATTAATAAGATTATTTAATTCTTGATCTGTCATTTTAACGTTATAAGCATCTTTTAAAAATAAAATAATATCACGACATGTAAGTCCCACTGGATAAGAAGAATCTTGAAATTGAATTCCTAATGATTCTTGAAAATTTAGATTTGATTCATAGTTATATTG
>JBOFXM010000099.1:0-1098 GCA_051654165.1 Metamycoplasmataceae bacterium | reverse complement strand
CCGAATTAATAGTTAGTGATGGTATTGCTTCAATGTTAGATTATTATAGAAATCAAACTATAACTCCATTTGATATTTATTATACAAATGTAAAAGATGATTTTTCTGCTGGATATAGATTGTTTAATAGTGATGGATTCATAAGGCAATTTGTTCCTGGATTTATTATTCACCTTGATGAAGATGGAAGAGCATTACCAATTTGATTCAAAATGGTAGCAAGACCCGGTTATGACATTTGAGAAAATAATGTATTATTAAGCAATGGTAAAATTCTTGAAATTTCAAATTTTGATATTCAACCAAAAATTGCTAATCCTTTAACTACACCTCCAGACATTAGATTTCATGCTCCTGATGGAAATTTATTCTATCAAGGAGAAGGATCATTTTCAGTATATGTAAGTGGAACAAACACATTAGTTGATTCTACATTTTTAAATACAGAATATCCTCTTGTAAAACCTGATGTTTTAAAATTAGAATACAATGTTAGTGATTTTATATATACTCCTGAAGAAATGGAAGAAGTTAAAAATGATCCAAGTAAATGAACAGATATCTTACCAACAAATTTAAAAGTAGGTCAATATGTTATGACACGAGTAACTATTAATAATGACATTTTCCAAATGACTGGTGGAGATGCAATGACATCACAAATTAGAGTTAAAGGTTTACTTGTTCGCGCTAATCAATTAGTTACTTCGAATACTTTAACTTTAGCTAATAATGACATTTTCGGATATTCACCACTTGATGGACAAGCAAAAATTGAAGTTGCTTCAATTGAAGGCGATAGTTTAGGAAATTATCTTGGAGCGGACTTACAAATATCTGTTGATACTGAATTTTATAAAGATATTAATGGAAGAATAATAACTGATATAAATGGTATTCCGCTTGTTATAAGAGATGATACTGGTGCTGCGATTAGTGGTTTCTATAAAGATCAATTTGGAAACAATATTCTTGATTCTGAAGGAAATCCAATTCCTATATGAGTGATTGAAGTTGAAGGAATAGAATATCCTGCTCCTCCAAAACGTACAGGTAATTGACAAACTCCACAAACAATGAATGATTGAACTATTCCAG
>JBOFXM010000098.1:0-13872 GCA_051654165.1 Metamycoplasmataceae bacterium | reverse complement strand
GCATCATTTTTATCACTCACTCTTGATCAAGTCATTTTGAAAATATAAAAACAGTCATAATCGTTGTTAGAATTCAATTTAGTAAATTATAAGAACCAGAAATTCGATTATACAATAAAAATTTTCGTAAAGAAGACATCATTTTTAACATAAAAATAATTATATGACAAATTGCTTATTATATTCCTTAAACAATTATTAAATCTATTATAATTATTATCTGGAGAATTGTGTGAGTCCGGTTGAAACAATTAGTCTCGAAAACTAACGATGATTAAAAACATCCGAGGGTTCAAATCCCTCATTCTCCTCCATATGTTAAATTATTTCACACCTAAACCTTTTGTTGAAAAAGGTTTTTAATTTCCCTGTATTTCATTATATAATTTGAAAAAATTGATATTTATATTTTCAAACTAAATAAAATAAAATTTAAAAATGAAAATGGCAAGGAATTAAATAAATGGAAGAAATAAGAGTTCAAAAATTAATTTCTCAAGCAGGAGTTGCTTCTAGAAGAGAAGCAGAAGAATTAATAAAAAAGAAAAAAGTATTAGTTAATGGAAAACTTGTAACCTTAGGTCAAAAAGCTAGTGAAAAAGATGAAATTATTGTTAATGGTAAAATTCTTCCCCAAATAAAAGATCACAAATATTACATCATCAATAAACCTAAAAAAACTGTTTGTACTTTGAAAGATAATTTTAATAGAACTATTATTACAGATTTGATTGATGAAAAGGATTATATTTATCCTGTTGGTAGACTTGATTATAATACAACAGGCGTTTTACTACTTACTAATAATGGTGAACTAGCTAATAAACTCTCTCATCCTAAATATGAAGTTGTAAGAAAATACCGTGCAAGACTTAATGAAAAACTTAATAGAAATGAATTGATTTATTTAAATGGAGACAATATTTATGTTAATGGTAAATTATCAAAACAAACTGTTGAATTAATAGAAAGTCGAACTTATTTAGTTACTTTAAAAGAAGGTTCTTACCACCATATAAAAAAATTATTTGAATTAGTTGAAAGGGAAGTGCTTGATCTTAAGAGAATAGAATTTGCAGGCCTAACTGTTGAAAAATTAATGATTGGTGAATATCGCAAATTGAAAACCATTGAAATTAAAGCTCTTAAAAAATTAGTTGGAATGGGGAAATAAATTGAAATTAAAATATTTACCAGGAATGCGACCAACTCCCCTACTTATGTATCAAAATACACCTAATGAAAATGTTTTTAATGAATATGGAAAATCTTTTATAAAGGGTGACTATATTAATAAAGAAAATCACATTTGAAATATTGGCGCTTACATTATTTATAATAATAACCTTGAAATACTTTCATATAGAATTGCCAATCCATATAATTTTATTTGATTACTAAGAGTTATCAATAAAGAAATCATTGTTGAATTTAATGATGATTTCGTAAAAGAAAATCAAAAATTTTTGGAAGAAGTAAATGGTGAATTAATAAGTCTGTAAATTAAAACAATAAAAAGTTATAATTTAAATTATGAAATTTATAGACCAAGCCACATTAGAAGTTATTGCAGGAAAGGGAGGCAATGGTATTGTCTCTTTTCGTCGTGAAGCTAGAGTAGCATTTGGTGGACCAGATGGTGGCGATGGTGGAAATGGCGGATCTGTGTATTTTCAAGGAAGTAGTGGGATGAACACGCTTCTAACTTTGCATATCTTAAAACATGTAAGAGGTGAAGATGGAGAATCTGGTGGCCCTAAAAATATGTATGGTGCACGCGGAAAAGATGTTGTCATTAAAGTTCCTTATGGCACTTTAGTATTTGAAGGTGAAAAATTACTTCATGATATCATTGATGATAAAAAATATTTAATTGCAAAAGGTGGCCGTGGTGGTCATGGAAACACAAGATTCAAATCTTCCAAAAACAATGCTCCTAAAATATCTGAAAATGGAACTTTTGGTGAAATTAAGAATATAAGATTAGAATTAAAAGTTATGGCTGATATTGGTCTTGTTGGAAAGCCATCAGTTGGTAAATCTACGATATTAGGTATTCTATCTAATGCTAAACCAAAAATTGCTGATTATCATTTTACAACATTAGTACCGCAATTAGGTTTAGTTAAACACTTTGAAAATTCTTTTGTTATTGCTGATCTACCAGGATTAATTGAAGGTGCATCACAGGGCAAAGGATTAGGAATTAGATTTCTTAAGCATATTGAGAGATGTAAAGTTATCGCTTTTATTTTAGATTTTGGTGATTTAAATCGTAATCCCATTAAGGAATTTGAGGTTTTAAAACAAGAATTGAATTCGTACAATTTAAAATTATTAGAAAAATCATTTATAATTATTGCTAACAAAATGGATTTACCTGATTTTCAAACAAATTATAAAAAATTTGTCATGAAATATCCTGATTTACCTATTGTTAAGATTTCTGCAATAACAAAAGAGAATATAACCCAACTAAAAGAAGAAATGTATAAAATATATTTACATGCTAAAAATATAGTTCTTGAAGAACAAAAGGATGAAGTTTTTGTTACTCTTGATGAAGATTTTAAAATTACAAAACTTTATGAAGGAATGTATGAAATTGAAGGTAAAACTATTGAAGATATTTACCACAAAATTCCCTTGAACACATATGACAATATAATTAGATTCAATAAAAAGGTTAAAGATATAGGGTTATGAAAAGCTTTAATAGATCAAGGAATTCAAAAAGGAGATACAGTTAGAATTTTAGGCTATCAATTTACTTGAGAAGATGACGGTCAAAAGTAAAATATTTTTTTAAAATTAAAATATGAATTTAAATTCTAATTTATAAAAAAATTCCATAATTTTATATTAAATATATTGAAATATAATAGGTAAATAATAAAATTTATATATACTTTATATATTAATATAAATAAACAATATAATGAAAGGCGTTTTACATGAAGAAAAAAAACATATTTAAATTATTAATTTCAAGTGGATTTTTAGCTCTGATATTTCCTATAGTAGCAGTAAGTACTGTTAAAAAAAATAATGATATCAATAATGAATTAATAGCATTTAATTTTGATGAAAATACTCAAATTAACGTTAGGGATGTAAATGATATTATTGTTACAAATCCTGATATTCTAAAATCATCAAATTTTGCTCAAGTAAGAAATTTATTAGAAAGACCTATAATGACGCAGGATGTTTTGAACCAGCTTTCGATTACAATGCCACCTTCTCTTATTCCACGTTTAGTTTCTTTTACAAACATTAATAATGACCTATTTCAAATATCTTTTACTATAAATTACGATAGGATCCCGAAAGAAACTAGTGATTTTTTGAATATAACACCGACAGAAAAAGAAATTGTCGATTCAATAATCATTGAAAATCCAGACATTCTTATTTTTGAAAACAATACTTATATTCAATCTTTACTTGAAACGAGTCCAATGACTATTGAAATTTTAAATCAACTTTCAGTAAAAATCATTCCAGGAATTGATATAACAAAAATATCATTTTCTGATATTGATATTTCAAATCCTGTCAGAACAACTTTTAAAATCAAATATAATAATACATTGAAAAACACAATGGATTATTTGAATTCAACATCATCTAATCAAGATATTGCTAATAACATAATTATTCAAAATATTGATGCACTTGCTAATCTAACAGTTATACAAATTAGAATGATACTTGAAACAAGTCCAATGACTCAAGAAATTTTGGATCAACTTTCAGTAATTATTCCAGATGGTATAAATCCTTATTTTGTTTCATTTAAGAGAATAAATATTTCCGACCCTTTTAAAGTTACTTTTGTAATAAATTATAATAATGTTGCTAAGGATTCAACAGACTTATTGAATGCAATTCTTACTGATAAACAAACAGTTGAAGCATCAGATGTAACTAATGTTGATATTTTATCAACTCAAAATATTAACAATATTAAAGCTTATTTAGAACAAAGCCCAATGACAGAAGAGACATTGGATAGGCTTTCAATCTCTATTCCTTTAAGATCAAATCCTTTGAATTTTACATTTACCGATATTGATATTACTAATCCATTTAGAATATATTTTACTATTAACTATAATGGAATTCCCAAAGACACTATTAATTTTTTAAATGCTTCTCCAACAGATAAAGAAGTTGCTAATGCAATTATGCTTTTAAATAGTGACATTCTTTTAGATAAGAATATTCAATTCATTAGTAATATTTTAGAAACTTCAATAATAACACAAGCTACTCTTGATCAACTTTCAATTACAATACCTGATGGAGCTGATATTTCTAAAATCTCATTTTCTAATATTGATACAAGTAATTTATATAGAGTAATTTTTCGAATAAATTATAATCTTGTTTCAAAAGATTTAATTAATGTGTTAAATGCAACACCTTCGAATAAAGAAGTAGTTGAAGCAACAATTTTAGAAGATCCAAATATTCTTGCTAATAGAAATGTTCTATATATAAAAAATCTTCTTGAAACACCAATTATGACTCAAGACATTTTGAATGAACTTTCCATTGATATTCCTTTAGGTTCAAATGTTGAAGATTTTCTATTTATTAATATAAATATTGATGACCCATTTGTAATTACTTTTTTAATTACTTATAGAACTATCCCAAGGGAATCAACATTTCATTTAAATGCAACTCCTACTAATCAGGAAATAGTAAATACTATAGTGATTACAAATCCAAGTATGGTTGTTGATAAATCTGTCCGTCAAATAAGAGACATTCTAGAAACAAAACCACTTACACAGGAAATATTAGATAGCCTTTCTATTAAAGTTTTCGATGGCGTAATTATTAATAGAATTACTTTTACAAATATTAATGTTCAAAACCTTTTAAGAATAACATTTGTGATTAATTATAATGGAATTCCAAAAGAGAATGCTGATTTTTTTCTTGCTTCAGCAACTGATTCAGAAATAGCTAATTCATTAGCAATTACAAATTCAGATATCTTGAAAGATTTAAGTGACATCGAAATTAGAAATTTATTAGAAACTAGCCCAATGACTTCTGAAATTTTAGAACAACTTTCTATTATTTTACATATTGGATTGGATCCTGCAAAAATTTATTTTAATGATATAAACATTGATAATCTTTTTCAGGTAACTTTTAGAATTAGTTATAATGGAGCTACAAAAAATAGTGAGGATTTTCTTTCTGCAACGCCTACTAATCAAGAAGTTGCTAATAGACTTTTTGTTAATAATCCTAATATTTTAAGAGATAAAAATAATGATTATATTGAAACCTTATTGAAAACTCCAATCATGACAAAAGAAATACTTGATCAATTGTCAATAGTATTATTAAATGGTATCAATCCAGAAAATATTTCATTTTCAAATATTAATGTTACTAATCCAGTAAGAATTATTTTTAGAATCAATTACAATGGAGTTTCAAAATTAACAACTGATTTTCTAAATACCACACAATCCGATCAAGAAATTGTTGATGCGATAATTATTAATAATGTTGATTCTGTCAAAGAATTAAGAACATTAGACATTAGAAGTTTGTTAGAAACTCAACCTTTAACACATGATATTTTAAATCGTTTATCAATTTCTGTTCCTGATGGAATTCAATTATATAAAGTTACTTTCACAAATATCAATATTAATAACTTGTTTCAAATAACTTTTACAATTAATTATAATGGGGTTTCACAATCAAACTCTAGTTTTCTGAATGCAACACCTGCAGATAATGATATTTTAGGAGTTCTTGAAATATCTAATAATGAAATTTTAATAAATGATAGTCGTGATGTTATTAGAGCAAAATTATCTCAACCTATGTCTTTGGAATTATTAACATCCTTATCTGTTATTGATATTCCTGTTGGAATTGATGTAACTAAAATTTCTTTTTCAAATATTAGCATTTCAAATCCTTTTAGAGTGACCTTTAATTTTTCTTATAATTTAACAACAAAAACAACTACTAGTTGATTGACTACAAAAGCAACTGATTCCGAAGCTGCTAATGCAATAACTATTACCAATCCTGATATTTTAAAAATTGAAAGCAATATTTTTATTAAGAGTTTATTAGAGGGACCACATACTCCTAATACTTTTAAAACACTTGGAATTTATTTTCCAGATGGTGGTAATATTTCTTTAGTTTCATTTACTAATATAAATATTAATGATCCTTATAAGATTTCTTTTACTATTAATTATAATAATGTTCCAAAATTAATAACAGATTTTTTAATATCAACACCTCCTCAGGATATTGCAAATGAAATCACAATTTCTAATCCTGATATTTTAGTTTCGGATAATGCAAATTTTATTGAAAACCTTTTAACAACAAAACCAATGACCAATGAAATTCTTAATGAACTTTCAATAATTTTGCCTGAAGATATTCCTGCAAATAGAATAACATTTACTGAAATTAATAAAAATGACTTATTTAGAATTACTTTTAGAATTAATTATAATGGTGTAGGAAAAACTGATCTTTCTTTTTTAAACACAACACCTACTGATTTAGATATTGCAAATGCATTAGTAATTAATGATGTAAATGTTTTAAATAAAAAAGATGTTCATTTTGTTGAGGAACTTTTAAAAACTAGTCCAATGACTAAAGAAATTCTTGATCAACTTTCAATATCATTACCACCTAATGTGGAAGTTCATAAAATAACATTTACAAATATAAATATAAGTGATCCTTCAAAAATCACATTTTTCGTTAATTACAATGGAGTGGTTTCTATTAATGAATCATTTTTAAATACTAATAAATCTTCAGCATCAAATACTGTAGTTATTGTTTCAATTTTAATACCAATTAGTGCCATTTTAATTGCAGGTATAATTGGTGCATATTTCTGGAATAAAAAGAAAAATGATTCAGGAAAAGGCGGACCAAAACAACCTCTTTCAAAAAAAATTCAAATGAAAAAACCAGAAGTTAAAAAACCAGAAGTTAAAAAACCAGAAGTTAAAAAACCAGAAGTTAAAAAAATAGATACCGTTGGTTCAGAAATCAAACAAATCAATCTCCAAAAACAAGATGTGAATGCACCACAAATTAACATACAAAAAACTACTGCATCAAAAGGAAATATGTTACCAAGCAACACATTAAATATTAAAAAACCAGAAGTTAAAAAACCAGAAGTTAAAAAACCAGAATCTAGAAATACATATGAAGAATATTTTAGAGCTCAAATGATTGATTTAACAAATCAAAAGCTAAATATTAATTCACAACAAAAATCTAATAATCAAAATTACCAGTGATATGATAATCAAGTTAATGCTGATTGATATGCTGAGCAAGCAAATTCTGAATGATATTACGATCCTAATAATCAAGAATGATATCTTGAACAAGCAAATGATCAACTATATTCATTTAACCCTCAACAAAATCAAAATGATTTTAAACAAAATGTAAATAATAATTCTAATCAAGATGATTGAACAGATAATAGATGATATAGTAATCAAGCAAATACAGGTCATTGAGAAAATGGAAATTGACATGAAAACAATAAGCAACAAAAGGGCCCTAAAATAAAACAGAATCCAAATTGAAATCTTGTCCATACTCGTGATAATTTTCAATTTAATAATACTAAGATGATTAATCAAACAAAAAATCCAACTATTAATAAAAAGAAATCTAAACCAAGCATCGATGATTGAACTAATATCATTGATATGATTGAAAAATAGAATAAATTGTTCTAATTTAAGTTCTAAATATAATATAATTATTATTTATGTTAAACAAACCTGCTAAAATAAAAAAATTAATAATACCTGCTGCTGGTTGAGGTACAAGATTTTTACCAATGACCAAAATAATTCCAAAAGAATTATTACCAATTTTAAATAGACCTTCAATTGATATTTTGGTTGATGAAGCTATTGATTCTGGAATAGAAGAAATAATTTTAGTTATTTCTACTAGAAAACAAGAAATCATGAAATATTTTGAACCTAATATTCCACTAGAAAACGAATTAAAATTAAAAAATAAATATGATTTATTAAAAAGAGTTAAAAAAACAAATCGTGAAGCTGTTATTCGTGTTGTTTATCAATATGAACAATTAGGCTTAGGTCATGCTATTTTAACAGGTGCAAAATTCTTTAATGATGAACCTTTTGCTGTAATTTTAGGTGATGATTTAATTCAATCAGATATTCCAGCCATCAAACAATTAATAGATAAATATGAAGACTGCCAATCCTCAATTTTAGGAGTTCAAACAGTTGAACAAAAGGATTTAAATAAATATGGAATTGTTATTCCTAAAAAAGATCTTGAAAAAAATGAGCGTTTTTTTGAAATCAAAGGTGCAGTGGAAAAACCCAAGATTGAAGAAGCGCCTTCTAACAAAGCAGTTTTGGGCAGATATATCTTTAATTATTCAATTGTTAATCATTTAGAAAATGAATTAAAACATCATAATGGTGATAAAGAATTTGATCTAATTGACGTTTTTGATGAATACATGAAAGAAGAAAAAATATTTGCCTATGAATTTGAAGGAACACGATTTGATTTAGGTTCAATTAAAGGTTTTTCATTTGCCACTATTCATTATGCACTTAAAGATAAAGAAATTGGCGAAGATGTTAAACATCACCTAATTGAACTTGTGAAAGGGTTTAAATAATTTATGGATATTTTAGCCAACATCATCTGATTAGTTTTAGGATATTTTGTAGGATCTGTGAACTTTTCAATTATATTAACTCGCAATAGTACAAAAAGAAAAGCAATAACTGAAGTTGGTTCAGGTAATCCTGGTGCAACAAATGCTTTAAGAAATTTTGGAGTTAAATTTGGTTTGCTTATTTTTCTTTTGGATGTTTCAAAATCATATTGATTTGTTTTTCTCGGAATAATTTTGTTAAAACATGTTTCATTTTTTGATGGATTATATGTTCAAATGATGTCAGTTACAGTAATTATAGGCCATGTTTTTCCCATTTTTTTTAAATTTAAAGGTGGAAAGGGAGCTGCTACTAATTTAGGAATAATATCATCCGTTTCTATTATTCTAGCTGCAATTGGTTTTATAGTATTTTTCTCAATCTTTTTTATTACAAGATATGTTTCACTCTCATCATTTGTTACTCCATTTATATTAGCGCCTTTAACTTTTATTCCTCAACTTAATGGTTGGTATACATCTTATTTACATGGAACTTTTATAGATGGTAGTGGTGAATTATATTGGTTATCATTTGTTGCACTTCTTGTCGCAGCCTTTGTAGTTTTATTTAGTCATATGTCAAATATTAAAAAAATTATAAAAGGAACTGAAACCAAAACGAAATTAAAAAATAAACCTCAAACAATCTAATTTATTTTAAATATATTTCATCAAAGAGGGATATTAATTTATTCAAAGATCTTTTTGAAGCAATTTCAATGTTTTCATTAATATTTTTTCTATTATTTGAATCTGTGATATTTATGATATCGCTAACCCCTTTAACACTAAAAAAAGGTAATTTATTTTTATAACATACTTGTGCAATTGCACATGCTTCCATATCAAATAATTCTACATCCAAATCTTCCCTAATATTTTTTATTTGCTCGTCTTTATAAATAAAACTATTTCCACTTGCAATATTTATATTATCCATATTGTCAAAAGCATTATTATAAAATTTTGGTTCCCCAGGAGTTTGGCCTCTTGGATATCAAGGAGTTTGAACATCATGAAAATAAAATTTATTAGGAATTACAATATCATATAATTTGACTTTATTTGTTGCTCCAACTGCACCGTAATTTAATATTTTTTCTACTTTAAAATTATCAATTAATTTTTGTGTCATCATTGCCGCATTAACAATTCCAATTCCGGATTCAATGGCAATTATTTCAATATTTTTTCACTGATAATGAATGACCTTAGAAGTGCCAAGCAGTGATTGCTTTTTAAAAATCAATTTTGATTCATGAATTTCATTAGGATCTGCAATTATTAATCCTCAAGTTTTGATCATTTATTATAAATTTCCTTTTGTTTTTCTGTTAGTGATATGCCTTTTTTTAGAACCAATTCCATAGATTTTTCTACAGTCATTGCAAAAGCTAAATCAAAATTTTCAAAAACAAGCTTTCTTATTGTTTGAATGCCATCTCATTTTCTTCCAGGACATAATTTATCTGCCATATAAACTACTTTATCCATTGTCGTTAATTCCAATGCTAATGAAGTATGACGAGCAACAGCATTTGTCATTTCAAAATCATTAATGGCGAAAAATTTTCTTAGCCATATTGAACCTGATATTTGATGTAATTCATAATCTTTAAGATTTTTTTCATCTACTAAAAAATGAGTTAAAAAAGCACGTTGTTTTTCAACATCCCATTCTTTTGTTATATCATGCATCAAACAAGCATAATATGCCTTTTTAGCATCTAATTTAAGATTTTTTGCAATTTCAACACCATATTTAGCAGCATATAAAGAATGTTTATATCTTTCCACACTTAGAGTGTTTTTCGCTATTTCATTAAAATAAAATTTATGTTGTCCAATATAATGTTTAACTTTTGACTCAACATCTTTGTAACTTCCAGACAAAAATCTTGAACTAGATTCTTCAAAACACTCGTTTTCCATTAACATACAATTATATTTTTTTAGATTAATTTTCGAAAAATTTTCTTCCCTTTTAAAAACAACAATTTTAGCTAACGTTGCAATATCATCAATATTTTTTCATTTATTTAATTTTGCTAGATTATCTGAACCAATAATCAAGAATAATTCATCATCTTTGTATTTTTTTTTAAAATATTTCACAGTATCTATAGTGTAACTAACACTTTTTCGATTTATTTCGAAAGAACTGACATCCATTTTATCTTCAAGAACTAATTCAATCATATTTAGTCGATCATTTCCTGGAACTAATTCTAAGTCCTTTTTAAATGGACCTTTATAAGAAGGAACAAATATTAAACGATCTAAACCAAGTGTTTCAATTGCATATTTAGCTATTTTAATGTGCCCTTTGTGAATTGGGTTAAAAGCACCCCCATATATTGCGATTTTCATTATTAATAATGATAATTTAAAAATGAAATTTTTTATTGTTTTTATAAATATTTATTTTGTTTCGAAATATTATGTTTTTTTAATTCTTTTCCAGATATTAAAACTTTCTTCTTCATTTTTGCATTTACATTTTCAATAATATTTTCAATTTCGCTTAATTTTTTAGGTTCATCGAACAATGATTGATTCATGGGATTTTGATATAGATTTTCAATTTTTGAAATACTGATTCCAAGACCAATTAATGGTTCATCATTTCAAAGTATCTTCATCAATTTGGATGCATATAAATAGATGTCATGTTCAGAATAAATTAATCTATCAAGTTGCATAGATTTAGTTTTTCTATTATTATCTAATTTAATATTGATAGTCATATGTCTACCACACAAGTTTCGTTCAATCAATCTTTCAGAAACTAGTTTTGCTATATATCGAAGACGATTATAAATTTCTTTTTTATTATCCAAAAAACCATTCATAAATGTTCTTTCATTACCAATAGATTTTAATATATTTCTTTCTAAATTCAACTTAGTTTCACCAATTCCGTTAGCATTATCAATTATTTTCTCTGTTTGATTCAGAAATATTTTTCTCACTCTTGTATCATAATATTTGCATTTAGCTAAATCTCCAATTGTTAAAATACCCATTTTCTTCAAAAGAGGAACTCTAGAAAAACCGATTCCATAATAATTATCTATAGGCATTGATCAAATCATTTCTTGATAATTTTTATGTGTAATAAAAGTAATTCCCATTGGTTTATTAATTGCTGTTGCCATTTTTGCTAAAAATTTATTATAGGAAATCCCAATTGAAATAGGAATTGATAATTTAGATAAAATCTTTTTTTGAATATCAATTGCTAAATTTCTTATTGATCCATATTTTTTTCAAATATCACTTACATCTATATATCATTCATCAATGGATACAATTTCAATATCTTTATGATAATTTTCAACAAGAAATTTATGTATTTTTTTTGCAAAATTTTGATATAAATCCATATTAGGTTCAATTACTATTAAATTTTTACAACTTTCCTTAACTTTAGCCAATTTTCAAGGTACTTTAGCACCTTTTGCTTTTGCAGCATAACTCAAGGAAGTAACAATAGATTTTGGTGAATTCATACTAATAGCAACTTCTTTATTAGCTAATTCGGGTCTTAATGCAACTTCGCAACTAACAAAAAAAGAATCAACATCAATATGTAATATTACCTTATTTTTTTTTTGAACTTGCATCATTTTATTATTATAATGTTTAATTAAATTTTTTGAAACACTTTAGTTATCATTAAAGCACATTCAACACGATTTAAATGTTTTTTGACATTAGAAAAAATCGACAATTTCCCGATTGATTTTTTTTCATCATCATTCATTTCTATTTGATTCACCAATTTTTCAAAAATTAAAGATAATTTTTTAACATTGGAGAAATTATATTTGGCAGCTTCTTCAAGAAATATTTCTGATGATGCAAGAAAAATAGCACAACCAATACCTTTAAAAACATAATTATTTTCTTCAAGTTTAATAAGAGTTATTTCATCAACACAATTGTTACTGTGATGATAATATGTCATTAAATTATCAGTAGGAAAATTTTCAGGTTTTCTTCTTCTTGGTGTTAAATAATAATCCATGATCATTTCTCTTTTTTGATCATTATTATAAGAATCCAAAAAAATCACCTCCATTATCAAGTACCTTACATAATTTATCAATATCTTCCTTAGTGTTATAAAAAGATAACGAAATTCTAACATAAGTTTTGTCTTTTATTTTCTTTAAATATTGATTACAAAAAACACCGGCTCTTACATAAATATTGTTGTGACCAAGAAAGGAAGCAATATCTTGTGGTTCAATATCCTTCATATAAAACAATACAATTGAATCACCTCTTTTAGAAGCAATTCTTACATTTTTGACTTTAGATAATTTATCAAATAAATATTTTGCGATATTGTCTATATAGGAATTAACTTCTTTTAAATTTAAGGAATTATAATAATCTAAAGCAGCATTAAAACCAAATATGCCTGCAAGGTGCATTGTGCCTGGTTCATGCATTAAAATTGATTCCTTACTTTTTCATTCATTATTAGCAGTAATATAATCAACAGCGCCACCACCATATCTTTTGGCATCACATTTATCAAGAATTGATCTTTTCATGGCCAAAATACCAAGACCTGTTGGTCCATAAAATTTATTTGTACTAAAAACAATAACATCTGAATTTTTCATCGTTGTTTTTTTATAAGCTATTGCCTGTGCTGCATCATTAACTAAATATGCTCCAACTTTTTGACATTTTTTATATATTTTCTCAAGATTGTCAGTTGTTTGAAATGAATTATTAACTTGCGCTAGACAAACTAATTTAGTTTTTTCATTAATATCTTTCATTATATCGAGCGACACAACTATTTTTGCTCCCGTTCTTTTTGCTAGTTCCAATCATGGAATAATATTTGAAGAATGGTTTAATTTAGACAAGAGAATTTCATCACCCTTTTTTATTAAATTTTCAAAAAGCACAGCTGCATAATTAAGTGAATCTGTTGAACCAGAAGTAAAAATTATTTCATCATCTTGACAATCTATTAATTTAGCAACTTTTTTTCTAGTTTCAATAATTTGAGAATTAACTTCGATTCCGATAATTGAATCTTTAGTTCTACTTGAAATTGATTTATTAGTATAATAATCATTAATAGCATC
>JBOFXM010000097.1:0-3130 GCA_051654165.1 Metamycoplasmataceae bacterium | reverse complement strand
GTATTTTGATTTTTACTTTCTCAGATGTAAAACCAAAAACTCCTTCAACATTATTTAAATATTTAATGGACAATGCAAAAGTATTGGAAATAAAAAAATATGATAATAAAGAAATAAGTTCAATTATTCAAAAAATAGTCGCATCAAAAGGTGGAACAATTTTAAATATTAATGCAATTTTATTATCGATTAAGTTACCAAATGATTTAAACTTAATAGTTAGAGAAATAGACAAACTTCTTTTAGAGAACAAGGAAATTACTAAAGAAATGATCAAAAATTCGATTTCCAAATATAATTCTAATAACATTTTTGAATTCATAAACTCATTTCAAGAATCAGATGCTTCAGGTTTATTTAGAGCTTATAAGGAAAGAATAGATAATGGTGATTCCATAGTTACTTTAATGTCACAATTATCTAATGCCTTAATTCTTTGCAGCAATATATATTCATATAAAGCAAGCAATATGAGAATCGAAGAAATAGCAGATCAATTAAAAATACATATTTATAGAGTTAAAAAAGCAAATGAATTATTGAAAACAATGGGTATTGAAAAGATTAAAAAAATTATCCAAATGTTGTCAGATTTAGATTCAAATATTAAGACAGGTAAAATTGATGAATCTATTGGTTTTGAAAAACTTCTTTTGGAAATCATACGTTAATTTTGTATAATTTTTAAATGTTAAACAAAAGAAGTAATAAACTAATATTTTATGAAGTTAATCCTTTATTTTTTTCTGATTCTAATGATGATGGTTTCGGAGATTTTAATGGCATCTCGAAAAAAATTGATTATTTTACCTTTATTGATGTTGATTGTGTAATTATTCCTGATATTTTTAATAATCATAGTGAGCTTATGTTGTCTGAATTTGTTGATTTTAATAATAAATATGGAAATATTGATGAACTCAAAAATATGATTGCTAATTTCGAAACTAAAAATATTAATTTTGCTGTTGAAATCAACATTAAGGAGATCAAAAAATCAATTCTGTTTTCAAAAAATGGAATTATTAATAATGAACAAATTGGAGAATCGAAAAAAGCATTTTTCCTTCATAGAAATCAATCTGAAGCTCAATCTGAAAATTGAAATTCTAAAAAATCTATCGAATCTTTCAACAAAATAATTAAGTTTTGGACATCATTAAATGTTACCAATTTTGTTTTCGTTAATTTTGAAAGATTATTTAACAGAAATGAAATTTTTAGTTCAACATCAAAAGAGCAATTAGTTGAATTATATAAATTAACTAAGAAAATAAATATAAATGCAACCATTATTATTAAATCAGGTATGTTAACACAAGAAAATATTAATAGTTGTTTACAAAATATTCCTAAGATTGCAGATTATTTTATTGATACATCATATTCATTATTAGGAACAAATCAAAAAACAAGAAATGATAAGATTGATAATTTTAAACCAAGAAAATTATTTAAAAAAATTGAACAAACAATTTTAGAGAAAACACTTAATCATAATATTATTGTGTCATTAGGATCTTCTCTTTCTGGTCGTATAAATTCTAGATGAGGTGATGAAAAATCATTCAATTCATTGGCTTCTAAAGCTTTTTTAACTGTTTCCCAATTAAGTCCTGCCTCATCATTAATTTATTATGGTGACGAGTTGGGTACTTTAAAAATTGATATTAAAAATATTCATGATTTTAATGATATTTATATAATTGAAAGAAAAAGATTAATGCAATCCCAAGGTCAAAGTGAAGAAGCTTTCCTACATGCTCAACAATATTTATCACCGATTAATACACAATCATTATTCCAATGAGATGATTCAATTAATGGTGGTTTTTCTAAAGGAAAAGTTACAATTAGAAAGGTTTCATCAACATATAAAACCATTAATGTTGCAAAACAATATAATGATGTTGATTCATCTTTATATTATTTAAAAACACTCATTGAATTTACCAGAAATCCAATTTATAGACATTTTTTCAATGATGATGAAGCTATTGTTAAAATAACTTTAATTTCTAATGCAGTTATTAAATATAGCTATAATCTTAATAATGAAAAACTTTATGTATTTATAAATATTTCTAAGAATTGAAGAAATGTTAAAATTAATGAGAGTTTAGCTGTTATATTATCAAATTATTCACAAAAAACTTATACTCAAAAAATAAAAATGTTAGCACCTTTTGAGACTTTGATTTTATTTCCTAAAAAAGAGCATATTCAATAAAATTTCTTTTTCAAATTTGTTATAATAGATTTGCAATACATCAAGACAGTAACTGTGAAAACTTAATTTGTTACCGAATGTATCAACTTTTTAAGTCAAGTATTGTATAAAAATATTATGAAAGGAGCATTAATGGGTGTTTTAAGAGAAGCAAAAAAAGATGTTGTTAAAGAAATTTCAGATAGAATTGCTAAAGCTCAATCAGTTATCGTTGCCAATTATGAAGGTATTACTGTTAAACAATTACAAGAATTAAGAAAAAATGCAAAAACACATGATGTTTCATTAAAAGTTTATAAAAATAGACTTGTTATCAAAGCTATTGAAAATACTGAATTTAAAACTTTAGCATCAGATCTTGTTGGAGCAAATATTTATGCTTTTGCAGATAGTGATTCAATTTCAGCTGCTAAAGTTCTTGCAAATTTTGCAAAGAAAAATAAGAATCTGGAATTAAAGGTAGGTATCTTTGAAAATCAAGTTATTGATCATGCAAAAGTTATTGAAATAGCAACACTTCCATCATATGAAGAAGCATTAACAATTCTAGCAGGTTCGTTACAAGGAGCAATCAGACAAGTGGCGGTTGGATTGAAAATGTTAGTTGATGAAAATCACATCAAACAATAAAAACAAAATATAAAAATTAGGAGATAATAAAATGGCAAAATTAACAAAAGAAAAATTTATTGAAAGCTTGAATTCAATGACTATTAAAGAAGTAATGGAATTAGTTGAAGCAATGAAAGAAACATATGGAATTGATCCATCTGCAGTTGCAGTAGCGGCAGGACCAGCAGAAGAAGTGGAAGTAAAAACAGAATTCAAAGTTACACTTATTTCAGATGGTGGAAACAAAGTTCAATGTATTAAGATAGTTAAAGATCTTACAGGTCTAGG
>JBOFXM010000096.1:0-1301 GCA_051654165.1 Metamycoplasmataceae bacterium | reverse complement strand
AGTTTTATGACATGTGTCATAGAAAAAACTATATTTATTTACAAGTTCTTTTGCTTCAGGAATTTCAAAAAAGTGACTTTGCATTTTATAAATTAGGTAATGACGAACTCATTTATAAAGATGATGGTTATGAATATCTGAAATGGAAAATGATTGCAATATTAAGAAGATCTTGAGATTCGCATAGCAAAAAAACTGTAATAATTCATAAAGGAATGATTCTTGATAATCTAAAAAATGCTTTTTATTTTAATGATGTAAAAATTCATCTTACAAAAAAAGAATTACAATTAATGAACATGCTAATGAACAATTCTAGTGGAAATTTTATTAGTAAGCAAAAAATATTTGCAGCCATATGGAATGATAATGGTGAAGATTATACAAGAGTAGTTGATCAAGTCATTTTTAAAATAAAGAAAAAAGTCGGAAAACAAGTATTTGAAATAGGAAAAAGAGGAATAAAAATAATATAATTATTAATTATGAGTAGAAAAATATATATGAAAGGGAAAATAACAAGAATTAACAAAAATTTTATTGTGTTAGTTACAAAAAATGGGGAAATGTGTGTTGTTTATGTAAATGATATATCTGATTACTATATTGAGAATTTGAAATCTGTTTTTGTTATTGGCGAAGAATTAGAATTATTAGTTAAATATGTTAAAGATGATATCTATTTTTGTGATTTTAAAACTGGGAAGCCAGATTTTCTCAATTTTCCTTTTGAATATAAAATTAATGAAACAAAAAGTGGATTTGATAATTTATCGAAATATAATGAGAAAGAGGTGATGAAATGAATAAAATAAAATTGAATATTAATAGAGCGATTGACTTTACAAATGTAATGAAATATGAAAAAGAAGTCAAAAAAATTCATGACAAAATGGAAAGATATGAATCAGAAGGAAATGAGTTTTTAGGTTGAAAAGATCTTCCAAATAATATTGATATACAAGATATAAAAGAAATGGAAGCTTCAGCTAAAAAATTGCATACTGCTGGAATTGATGTTTTGGTTGTTGTTGGTATTGGTGGTTCATATTTAGGTGTTAAAGCCGGTATTGATTTTATCTTAGGTAATTATCCAACACCTGAAGATAAGAAAATGGAAGTAATTTTTGCTGGCGAATCCTTATCTTCAACAGATCTTGCACAAAAACTAAAATATGTTGAGAACAAAAGATTCGCAATTAATGTTATTTCAAAATCTGGAACAACAACAGAACCTGCAATAGCATTTAGAATGTTTAAAAAATTATTAGAAGATACTATTGGAAAAAATAATGCTAAGG
>JBOFXM010000095.1:0-13307 GCA_051654165.1 Metamycoplasmataceae bacterium | reverse complement strand
AACTGGTTTATTTAAAGGTACTGGTTGTCCTGGAGTAACTGGTTTGTTTAAAGGTGCTGGTTGTTCAGATTTATTAATAGGAGATGATTGTCCCAATTTTACAGATATTGGTTGAGATGTAACTGGTTTGTTTAAAGGTACTGGTTGTCCTGGAGTAACTGGTGCTGATTGAGGTGTTGGTTGTCCTGGAGTAACTGGTTTATTTAAAGGTACTGGTTGTCCTGGAGTAACTGATGCTGATTGAGGTGTAGTTGATTTGTTTAGAGGGACTGGTTGTCCTGGAGTAACTGGTTTATTAAGAGGGACTGGTTGAGTTGCAGTTGATTTGTTTAAAGGTACTGGTTGTCCTGGAGTAACTGGTTTATTAAGAGGGACTGGTTGAGTTGCAGTTGATTTGTTTAGTGGGATTGGTTGTCCTGGAGTAACTGGTTTGTTTAAAGGTACTGGTTGTCCTGGTTTATTTAAAGGTACTGGTTGAGTTGCAGTTGACTTGTTTAAAGGTACTGGTTGTCCTGGTTTATTAAGAGCTACTGGTTGTAATGGATTAACAGATATTGGTTTAGTTGCTTCAAGATTTCTTTTTATTGCTTCTTGAATAGATTCAACACCTGGTAAAATGCCACCTTCCATAAATTGTAGTGAAGCACCACCACCCGTAGAAATATAAGAAAATTTTCTCTCAAGACCAAGATTAATAACTGCTGCCGCGGAATCACCACCACCAATAATTGAAAATACTTCTGGTTGTGAAGAAATTATATTCGCAATTGCTTCTGTTCCCGTCTTATAATTATCAAATTCAGCAACACCCATTGGTCCATTTCATAGAACTGTTTTAGCACCTGATAAAATATTTCTAAATACTTTAACTGATTTAGGCCCAATATCAAGACCCATATAACCTTCAGGAATTTCTAGTGAATTATCTTTATTATACAATGGGAAATTATTAGAATAATTAATTGAAACAGCAGAATCAACTGGCAAAATGATTTTATGTGAGTATTTTTTCATATAATTTCTAGCTAATTCAATTTTGTCGGGTTCAACTAATGAATTACCAATTGATAAACCTTGTGATGCACAAAATGTATATGCCATTCCACCACCAATTATTAAATAATCAACTTTGTCAATTAAATTATCAATAACTTTAATTTTATCAGTAATTTTTGCTCCACCAATTATTGCTACAAATGGTCTTTTGTTTCCATAAAGAGCTTTGGCCAACATTGAAAGTTCTTCTTGGACTAAAAAACCAATTGCTGATTCTTTAATATTCTTAGCTATTCCAACATTTGAAGCATGTGCTCTATGTGTAGTACCGAAAGCATCATTAATAAATAAATCTCCTAAACTAGCTCAGTATTTTCCAAGTTCAGGGGAATTTTTTGATTCAGCAGAATTATGTAAATCTTCGAACCTTGTGTTTTCAATCATTAAAACATCTTTAGGTTGCATTTCTTTAATTTTTTGTTCTAAAACTTTTCCTCTAGTTTCAGGAACGAAGATAACACGTTGTCTTAATTGTTTGCTTAATTCTTCAGCAACAACTTTTAAAGATTTACCCTTTTTATCTTGAATAGTTTTTACTCTTCCTAAGTGTGATAATAGAATTACTTTTGCCCCTTGTTCAAGTGCATAGTTAATAGTAGGTAATGCAGCCAAAATTCTTTTGTTAGATGTAATAACTCCGTTTTTAATTGGAACATTAAAATCTACTCGAATTAAAACCTTTTTACCTTTTAAATCTAGATCTTTTATTGTTTTTTTCATGTCAGTTCTCCATTGTGGTGTTTTATAAAATATTCTCACATTTATTTAAGTATTATAAAGGTTTATTTATTTATTTTACTAATTTTATTAAATTTATTAAATTCATTTTCATTAATATAGTCAAATTATTTCATCAAAACTTTCCCATAATTACTGTTGATTTTTTGAATGAATAAAATATTTTCGACAAACAAAAAAATGTATTAATCAATAAATTCAACGCACAGCAAAAGGAATATATTTGAATTTAAAATTTCTATTAATCTCAAATTTTAACTGAACTTTATCAAGTTCTTTTCTAAATTGTTTTTGATTTAAACGATATGAAACTATTTCTTGTGCATTATTTAAAATTGCTTTTTCACATGCAATATAATCATTCATCATCCTCTTGTAATCTCATGATTGAGAAATTGAATTACCTTCTCTATTATAATAATATAAACCAATAATTTTAGGCGAAAATATTAATGATCTAGAATTCTTGATTAATTGTGAAGCATAGTCTGTATCCTGACAAGCTATGCCTTCAGTGATGGTTGTAGTTTGATAAAAAATTTCTTTCTTTACAAAATAAATTAATGGTAAACAATATGGAGTATTCATTTGATATTTATTAGTTAATTTTCTTTTAAATAATAAATAATATGGATATATTTTCATTCGCTTTTTAATTCCATCTCATTTCTGGAAACTACCGACAAATAGATCGTGAGTTCCAATTGTTTTATTAATTATTTTAAAACTATCATTAGTGTAAAAGTCATCAGAATCTAATATTGATATAATATCATTATTTGCTAATTTATTATCTATAACATAATTGATAACTGATCCTCATTGTCCATTTGATTTTAAATGATATTTAATGTTCAAAATATTTTTAAATCTTTCTTCAATTAATGGTTGCACATTATCAGTTGAACCATCATCAATAATTAGGATTTCAATTAAGCTTTTATCATAATCTAATAGTGCAATTGAATTCAATGTATCCAAAATGGTTTTAGAAGAATTATATGTAGGAATAATTATTGTAAATGATTTATCTTGCATCGAATTTTTCCTCTCTTGTTTCTAATCTAATATCTTCCATAAATATAAAACTATCAATTAATTTTTTTGTTGCTTTTATTATCTCTTTATTTTTTGCACATTTTAGAAAAATCAATGGTCTTCTTATCATATAATTTAATTCATTTAATTGCCTAATTAGTTTCTTCAAAGAAAATTCATCTATATGTTGATATTTAAGACAAACAATTAAAAAATTTTCATTATCTCTTATATATTTTGCTTCGAATATTTTGCTATTTATAATTATTCCATTAATATTTTCATAACTAAGATATTCTGTAAATTTAGTAAAATTATTATCCTTAACATTTATTAAAATATATTTATTTTTTTTGGCATTAATTATTTCATGATGTTCTATATATTTTTTTTCTGAAACTTCAATTATTGTGTTTTTACTTTCTTCATATTCACCTGGTAATATTTCATTGTTAAATTCTAATATGTTTGTTCTTACATTATTTCAAAAGGTTTTCCCACTATTTGAATCAATAAAATTTATTCTAAAAGTTCTGATGAAGATACTACCCTTTCTTTTAATTTTTATATAAGTCATTTTCAAATATATAAAGGCCAAAAACTTTCAGGGAGTTCTAATTTTTTTAATTTTTCAACCAAATGAATCAAGTAAATTATAAAGATTATGTCTTAATAGCTTCTTAATTTTTGAATCATTTGTAAAGTTATTTAACAAAATATCATTTAGAAACAAAATAACAAAAAGAATGCCATTTATTGAATTGCTATATTCATTTTCTCTTTCTCATCCTTCCAATTTTATTTTTTCGAAAAGAGAAGTGGTGTTAACAATTAAATCATTTCTTTTTAAAAATGACTTACTAGCAAAATTACTAATTGTATCTGTTTTGTGTTTGTGATAATTATAAGTTATATCATTTATAGCCACAAATGTATTGGATTTCAAATATATATATGGCATTAAACCAATATCTTCGAAAATTCTATTTGGCAAAAATTCAACATCTAATTCATCATAAAAATTTTTTCTTATTAATGATGATCATGGTGTGCAAATATTTGATTTCACATATTGAAGGCTAGTCATTCCTTTTTTTCTTCTCCAAACAGGAAAATAAGGAAGTTTAAGATTCCCATTATAATAAACTCCTTTAGTTCTACCAACAACAATATCAACTTTTCCTTGAAATGAATTGTTATATAATAATTCAATACTATTATTTTCAAGAGTGTCATCAATATCCACTAATGTAAAATATAAGCCTGTTGCATTTCTTATTAATTCATTGCGAGAGTTAGCAAGTCCTTTGTTTTCTTGAGAAAATAACTTGATTCTGTCATCTTTATTGGCATGTTCTTGGAGCTTAATAAGTGAATTATCTTTTGATCCATCATTCATAATTAATATCTCTAAATTTTTATAAGTTTGGTTCAAAACACTTTCTAAACATGTGTCAATAAAGTTTTCCCCATTATAACAAGGAATGATAATAGAGATTAGTGGTTTATTCATTTATAGTTTCCCTTTCTCTTATAATATTGAATGTTATGAGATCAAAACCTTTATATTGTTTTAGAAATTATATAAAAAAAATAGTTTTATAGAGATAAAATGAATTTTTCTATTTCATCACCTAATAAATATGAAACATCATCTAAATATAATAAATGATGACCATGTTCAAAAACAACTACATTTTCATGATTTTGAATATGAGAGAATCTTTTTTTGGAAAACATAATATCTTTCATTGATTGAACATAAACAAATGGTACTTTCAAATCATTATTTATTATAATTCTTCATGCTGGTCTAAATGAAAAGAAAATTGCAATTGTTATTTTGTTATTCGAATATAAATTATTTTGATATTTTGAAGCTCTAATTAATAATTTGTTTGTCGTTAATCTAGTGTCAAATGGAATAACATCTTTTGTGTTAATTCCTGTACAATAAGTAAAGACAGTTTTCATTGAAAATATTATTCTCTTTGTAATCGGTACTTCGAGATTTGTTGATGGTATTTTACCTGGCATATTTCAGATTAAAAATCCCTTCATTAAATCAGGTCTTTTTTTTGCCATTAATAATGTTGCATTTGCTCCTCATGATTCGCCGATTAAAATTACTTCATAATTCTTGTATTTAGAAATTTTAGCTATATGTTCCAAAACTTTTAAATTGTAATTAATCAATCGACGATAAAATTGTGTTGGTTTTTCTTTATTATATGCCTGTCCTTTTTGATCAAATGATATTAAAAAATTGTTATCAAAAATTTTGTGATTAAAATATTTTAATCATGCCCTATCTCCATTTAAACCATTCATAAATATTATTATCTTGGAATCTTCATTTGTATATAGTGGATTAATAACAGTAAAGGGAACTTCATATTTTAAACCATCGATTTTGAAATGACTGGTTTCTATTCTATTCTTTTCAAATATATTCATAATTAAAATATTACTTTATATTTAGAAAAAATGAAGGAATATACATAAAAATATATATTTTAAATCATATTTATTTATTAATTATTATCAATTTTAAATAACCTTTATTTGAAGAAAATATTGATATAATAATCAAAATAGAATTTTGGAGATAATAGAATATATGAAAAAACCAGTGGTATTAACAATAATAGATGGATTAGGATTAAGATCTGAAAAACAAGGGAATGCTTTTGCTTTAGCTAATACACCAACATTTGATGAGTATTTTAAGAATTATCCACATTCTATAATACAAGCATCTGGTGAATATGTAGGATTGCCAAGTGATCAAATGGGAAACAGTGAAGTAGGACATCTTAATATTGGAGCTGGAGAAATAGTTTACACAGGATTATCATTAATTGGTAAAGAAATTAAGGATGGAACATATAAAAAAAATAAGGGTTTTGTGCAAGCTTTTGATGATGTAATCAAAAATAATTCGACATTACATTTAATGGGGCTTCTTTCAGATGGTGGTGTACATTCATTAGAAGAGCATTTATTCATTCTAATTGATGCAGCCTACGAATATGGAGTGAAAAAATTGAGTGTTCATGCTTTTGGTGATGGCCGTGATGTATCTCCTAAATGTATTATTTCTTCAATAGAAAAATTAGAAAGGCAATTAGCAAAATACAATTATAATCTTGCTTCAATTTCTGGTAGATTCTATGCAATGGATAGGGATAAAATGTTTGATAGAAATGATAAAGCTTATGATGCTATTATTGGTGAAGCTACAAATACTTTTAAATCGGGAATTCAATATATTGAAGATCAGTATAAAGAGAATATTACTGATGAGTTTTTAATTCCTGCTATTAATGAAAATGGTGATTTTGTTAAGGATGGTGATTCAATTATTTTCTTTAACTTTAGACCAGATAGGGCAAGACAATTATCACATCTCTTTATTGGATCAAAATTATATGATGCTCTTCCAACTAGAAAAATTAAAATAAATAAATTTGTTTCTATGATGAAATATGAAGGAATCGATTCTATTATTGCATATGCTGAAATGGAAGTGAAAAATACGATTGGTAAAGTTTTATCTGAAAATGGATTAAAACAATTAAGATTAGCCGAAACACAAAAATATGCTCATGTTACTTTTTTTATGGATGGTGGTTTAGATATTGTTTATCCTAACTCTGAAAGAATAATGATTGATTCTTTAAAGATTGATTCATATGCAGATGCACCACAAATGTCAGCAGAAAAGATTACGGATAAATTATTAGAAGTAATGGATGAATATGATGTCATTATTATGAATTATGCAAATCCTGATATGGTTGGACATACGGGTGATTTAAAGGCTACAATTAAAGCTGTAGAAGTGTTAGATGAGCAATTGGGAAGAATCAAGTTGAAAATAGAAAAAACTGGTGGAATTCAATTTATTACTGCAGATCATGGAAATGCAGAATTAACTGAAGATGAAAATGGAAACCCTGCTACAAAGCATACTTCATTCCCTGTAATGTTAATTACTACAGATAAAACACTTAAATTAAAAAATGGAAAACTAGCAAATATTAGTCCAACCATTTTGGATTATTTAGAAATTAAAAAGCCAGCCTCAATGAATGAAGAAAGTTTGTTGATAAAAAAATAACCAAATGGTTTATTTCAAAATAAAAATTAAGGTTGTGTGCAACACTTTTTTATAAATTTGAATCCTCAAAATCTTTTAATGTAGTCATTTTATCTTCTGGGAATATTTTTGAATCTCTGCCATATATACCAACTATTTTATCGAAAGAATATATAGCAGTGTTATCAATGATGATTTTCGCTATTTCTGCTCTTGGTTCTTCAGCGTAATTAGTCATAACTAAAGTTGAATAGGTTGTAAAAATAAAAACTTTTTTATTAGTTGCAGGATTTGAAGCAAATACACCAGAAACTGAATAAAATTCAAAAGGTACTTTATGATTCAAAACATTAATTCATGATCCATCATCTTGACCATTTGTAACATTTAACATTGCGGTTCGAAGTTTCTCTAAAATATTCTCATCTCTTGGATGACCCTTAAATCAAACAATTATTTTGTCATGCTGAGTAACATCAGGAGTTGTTTTAATTGCATATTCTTTTATGGCAATTAATGTATTTACAGCACTTCTAGTTATTTCAGGAGTAGACAATAATGTACCAGCATAAACATAATTATCATGATTATTCATTTCTTGAATATAAATTTCTGGATCATACTCTTCATCAATTTTAAGAACACTTCGAACTGCGGCTTGATCTAATTTTTTTATCATTCCAACAACATCCAAGTTCTGAGAATTAAAAGGTGAAAATACATCATTAAGACCATTTTTATAATTACCACCACCAGTTCTATTCACTTCAGCTATAAAATCTGTAGTTGGTAAAAAATATTTAGAATTTTCAGAATCAAAATCATAAGTAATTAATGATGTTAAATAAAGAAGAGCATTATTTCCCTTGATAAATTCCTCTTTACTTATCTCGTCATTTTTTACTCTTTGTCTCATTAATTGAGCATTTGTATAATTGTTCTTATTTATATCATATAAATTATCTGAAAGTAAGAATGCCTTTTTTACATCATCAAAAAAGAATTCAACCGATTTAGTTCCATCTGAAATGAAATTAGTTGATTCCAATTTCGACAATAGTGAAAATTGATTATATATTTCTAATCTATCTTTTGGTGAATTTAATCCATTAACATATAAAAGAATTTTTGTAAAAAAAGAATAATCATCAAAATACCCATCAATTTTTTTATTCATACCAAACTCTTCGTAAACTTCTTCTAGAAATTGAATATTGTAATTATATTCAGCAAAATTATCGATTGATGATTCAAGAAACGATTTATCAAAATATTTGAATTTTACATTAGGGAATTTTTCCTCATCATTGAAAAAATCAGCATCCAAATTAAGAGAATCAATTGCATAAATACGAATTTCTTTTTCGGGATTTAATTCTAAGATTTTCATAATATGTGCTACTACTGAAAATCTTGTTATAACACCATTAGTTGATATTTTATAAAATAAAACCGAATCTGTATGAGCTTTTTCTAATGCATCTTTTTCTAATGCATCCTTTATATATCTATCTTTGCTACGTTCCTCAATTTCTCTTGTTCAACCAATTTCTTTATTATTAGTAATTGATGTAATTGCTTTATCCATTAAAACTTGTGAAAAAGAATAACCAATAAAAGTGATTGCAGAAGCAGTTGATAGTGCAACCGCCAATGATGCCATTATTTTTTTACTATTTATCATAACTAAATTCCTCCTTATTTTCTTGTTTATTTAAAGAACTAAACATTTTTTAAACATCAAAAAACTTATTGCACTATTAAACATAAATAAAATTATTGCCAAAATAAAATATTTTCTTTTTCTTTTCATTGCATCTTGAAAAAATCATTCATTATTTACAATTATTTTCATTAATATATAAAAATTTATAATTAAGAAAATGAATCAGAATACTGCAGTAACATTTGTTACAATAACCCATATATTGTCATTTAATGGATCCATTAGAAATTGTATTAATGAAAATATAATAAGACCTAGCAAAGTAATATTTAATAAAGAAATATAAAAACCTCAATTTGTTATTCTTGTAAAATACTCCCTACTAAGTGGATTTTTTTTCTCCATTTTATTAATTTGAACCTTTTATTTCTTTGAAGTGAAGTGCAATAAATATTGATCATGAAAAAATTGGTAATAATCAGAAAATAAATGCAGAAGTTCAAAATGGAAATTCATTTTCATCATTTTTAACAAAATGATTTTTACTTAATATTACTTTTGAATATAAAATAATATTGGCTGCTCATGAAACAAGAAAAACTATTATACAAGTTATTAAAACTGGTATTCAAAATGATTGAAATGAATCTACAATAAGAAAAATAGATCCTGTTAAAACTGCAACAAATGTACCAAATGATAGTAATGATAAGATAACTCCAATAATAGATAATGATAGTAATGATGTTTTGTGTGTATTCGATTTTTTATTTGTATTTGTAATTGTATTTTCATTCATAGGTAAATACAATTATACCATTTTTTTAGAAATGAGCTTGAAATTATTATTTATTCCTAAATTTAATGGTTTCTTGAATGGAACCATCTACTTTTCTAATAATTACGGTTGATTCATTATGACCAGCTAATTCTTTAACTATTTCAAGAGCCTCTTCCTTAGTATTAACAATTCTTGTAACTTTTGAAGCATTTTCCTTTTTGACTTCTCATCCTAATTTTTTACCTGTTTTGTCTTTTCTTGCTGAAACATAATAAATATTTCTGCCTATTGTTTTTGTTGAGGTTTTTGGAGATGAGGAATTAGAAGAACTGACTGCTTGTTCTTTTATGTTAATTAACATTTCGAAATCCATTCTATTTATTGTTTGTTTCATAATTCTTCCTTTAAAATTTTATTTAATTTTTTTCGATTTAAATCTGCTTTCCTCCAAAATGAATTCATAATAATATTGCAATGCTGCTTCTTTAATGAAATCAGCCTTTGTAAAAAACGGAATATTTAATCAAGCTAGCTTATGAAATTTGATATTATTTTGACTAACTAATACAAAGAGATTTATCAGTTCGGAAATTTCATCGCCTATTAAAATAATACCTAATAATTCATGTTTTTTGTTAGTGAATAATTTTATTCTTCCGACTTTTGCCTCTGTTTTTATTTTATAATCATTCTTAAATTCATATATAAATTCATTGTATGGTATTTGTGAATGCTCTATTTGATTTTTATTCATTCCATAAAAAGAAATTGATGGTTCAATATTTAGAGAAAAAGAAAAATTATTAATATCCAATTTTACAGATTTACCAGTAAAATTTTCTGCTAGCAAGTGAGCTTGATAGTATCCTTGATTAGGATAAAAATGTAAACCATTTGCTGATCCGATTGCATAAAAATTTGCTTGATCCTTCATTTTTAATGAAGAATCAATAATAAATGCATTACTATTGTTTCTATACAATTCAATTTGACTTACAATAGTGGAAGTATTTGAAATCTTTTCAGTATTAATAATTTTATTGACATCAATATGATTCGTTACAGAATCTGTTTGTAAAGTAATTCTGATTAATGAATCAGAAATTTGTTGATGATTAACAACAATTGATTCTAAACATCATGACATTAAATCATTTTTATATTCTTTTTTTAATGTTGCTTCAATTTCATCGTCAAAATCATTAAATGGATTAACATTTTTATCTACAAAATATACTTTTATTCCTATTTTTGTTAATGCTTGACCTAATTCAAGAGCAATTCAATTTGTTCCATAAATAGCAACAGTATCAATTGTGTAATCTAAAGTAGAAATATGATTAGGATCAATATACATATTTTCTGTTAATCCCGGAAGATTCAATGGTTTATATATTGAACCAGTAGCAAAAACTAATTTTTTAAATATAAATTTAGAATCATTAATTTCAATGACTTTTTCAGAAAGTATTTTAGGAACACCAACCATGAAAGTTACCGAGGAATCCTTAAAAATATTTTCATTCAATTCTTGAGCTGTCTCCGACTTTGCCTTTTGCATTTCAGTTGGTAAATTTGTTATAAAATCATATGTGCTAATGCCTTTTCATTTATTAGCAATAAAGGAAAATAATTTAACTTCTAAACTTGATTTGGCTCCTGCATAATATTCATCAATTAATAAAACATTACCCTCATATTTCATCAATAATTTAGCAAGAGAAATTCCTGTATATCCTGCACCAATAATTACAATATTATATTCAGGTAATTCATTCTTTTGATTTCGTTTTTTTCCCATATTATATAAGTCCTTAAATCATATCACTCAACAAGTTTTATATTATTATAACAAAAAATAATTGATAAATTCTAGTAATATATATTTTGATGTATAGATTTTTTGTAGAAAATAAAAAGAATAATCATTTTGTTTTATCAAAAGAATTAATAAATCATTTAAAAGTAATTAGAATAAAGAACGAAAATATTATTTGTATTTTTGAAGAAAAATTTTATATCTGCAAACTAGAAAATGATTTAGCAATTATTATTGAAGAATTAAAAGATAATCATGAATTTGAAAATCAAGTTATTTTGTGTGCTTCATTAATTAACATTAAAAGGTTCGAATGATTAATTCAAAAAGCGGCCGAATTGGGAACAACTAAATTGATTCCAATAATTACCCAAAATACAAATAAAAAATATTGTGATGTTTCTGAAAAGAAAATCAAAAGATGAAGAGAGATTTCTAAAAATGCATGTGAGCAATCATTTAGAAACAAAATAATGGAAATTCAGGAACCAATTAATTTTGAAAGCGTCATGAAGATAAATGCGAAACATAAAATTATTGCTCATGAAAAATCTGAAAATAAAATGATTTCCTCACTAAATGATGATGTAATAATTCTTGTAGGACCTGAGGGAGGATTTACTGATTTTGAAATTGAAATGGCAATGAATTTTGATTTTGAAGTTGTTTCATTAGGAGATAGAATATTGAGGTCCGAAACTTCCTCAATTTTTTTGCTTTCAAGAATAAAATAATGTTATAATAAATAAGCAAGATTTACTTAGCACATTAAGTAAATGCCATAAATATTAGTAAATAAAAGAAAAAAAGAAGGTCTGCGATGAGACAAACAACAATTGTTAAACACAAAGAAGTTAATAAAAATTGATATGTTATTGATGCTGAAGGACAGGTTTTAGGAAGACTTGCTGCTTTAGCTGCAACATATTTAAGAGGGAAAAATAAACCAACATTTACTCCAAATGTTGATATGGGAGATAATATTATCGTTATTAATGCAGATAAAATTGTAATAACAGCAAATAAAGAAACAGACAAAGTTTATTATTCTCACTCTGGATACCCAGGTGGTCTTAAAACAACTAATCCTGCTGAATTGAGAACTAAAAAACCAATATCAATTGTTGAAAGAGCTATTAAAGGAATGATTCCACATACTAAATTAGGAAGCAAACAATATAGAAATCTTTACGTTTATGCAGGACCTGATCATGAACAAGTTGCTCAAAAACCTATTAAGTTAGAGGTTAAATAATGGCAAAGTCAAAAGACGAAATAGTCTATAGAGGACTTGGAAGAAGAAAATCTTCAACGGCAAGAGTTATTATTAAAGAGGGAATTGGAAAATTCACAATTAATAAAAGAGAATCTAAGGAATACTTAAGATCAGATATTTTAATTAAAGATGCCTTACAGCCAATCGAAATTTTAGAAGCAATGAATAAATGAGATATTAATGTTAATGTAAAAGGTGGAGGACTTGCTGGTCAAGCTGGAGCAATTCGTTTAGGAATTGCAAGAGCATTAATCTTATCAAGTGAAGATTATAGACCTAAATTAAAAAAAGAAGGTATGTTAACGCGTGATGCAAGAGTTAAAGAACGTAAGAAACCTGGTTTACGTAAAGCTAGAAAAGCTCGTCAATTCTCAAAACGTTAATTATCCAAACAAGTAATTCTAAATTTAAAAGATTTACTTAATTATGGGAGCGTAGCTCAGCTGGTTAGAGCACACGACTGATAATCGTGAGGTCGATGGTTCGAGCCCATTCGTTCCCACCATATAAAGAAATTTATCAATAAAATAAAAACATCCGATTAATTCATGGATGTTTTTTTTATTTAATTATTACCTCAAATTTAGGGACTTGTTGTTTTTTGTTCTTAATAATTTTAAAGATTACTTTATTTTCCCAATTATAAATTAATCCAGTTTTGATGTTCTTATTTGTTTCACTAATAATTCAATTAACTAGCGTTTCTTTGGAAGCAAATTCCAATCCTATTTTTTCACCTATTTCTGACATTAATGTATCTCCTAAAATAATGAACTTATGTTTTTCTATTTCAGTTATTTTTTCTTCTTTATCATGCTCATCATAAATTTC
>JBOFXM010000094.1:0-1197 GCA_051654165.1 Metamycoplasmataceae bacterium | reverse complement strand
GAACTCATTTATAAAGATGATGGTTATGAATATCTAAAATGGAAAATGATTGCAATATTAAGAAGATCTTGAGATTCGCATAGCAAAAAAACTGTAATAATTCATAAAGGAATGATTCTTGATAATCTAAAAAATGCTTTTTATTTTAATGATGTAAAAATTCATCTTACAAAGAAAGAATTACAATTAATGAACATGCTAATGAACAATTCTAGTGGAAATTTTATTAGTAAGCAAAAAATATTTGCAGCCATATGAAATGATAATGGTGAAGATTATACAAGAGTAGTTGATCAAGTCATTTTTAAAATAAAGAAAAAAGTCGGAAAACAAGTATTTGAAATAGGAAAAAGAGGAATAAAAATAATATAATTATTAATTATGAGTAGAAAAATACATATGAAAGGGAAAGTAACAAGAATTAACAAAAATTTTATTGTGTTAATTACAAAAAATAGGGAAATGTGTGTTGTTTATGTAAATGATATATCTGATTACTATATTGAGAATTTGAAATCTATTTTTGTTATTGGCGAAGAATTAGAGTTATTAGTTAAATATGTTAAAGATGATATCTATTTTTGTGATTTTAAAACTGGGAAACCAGATTTTCTCAATTTTCCTTTTGAATATGAAATTAATGAAACAAAAAGTGGATTTGATAATTTATCGAAATATAATGAGAAAGAGGTTATGAAATGAATAAAATAAAATTGAATATTAATAGAGCGATTGATTTTACAAATGTAATGAAATATGAAAAAGAAGTCAAAGAAATTCATGACAAAATGGAAAGATATGAATCAGAAGGAAATGAATTCTTAGGTTGAAAGGATCTTCCAAACAATATTGATATACAAGATATAAAAGAAATGGAAGCTTCAGCTAAAAAATTACATACCGCTGGAATTGATGTTTTGGTTGTTGTTGGTATTGGTGGTTCATATTTAGGTGTTAAAGCTGGTATTGATTTTATTTTAGGTAATTATCCGACACCCGAAGATAAGAAAATGGAAGTGATTTTTGCTGGTGAATCCTTATCTTCAACAGATCTTGCGCAAAAACTAAAATATGTTGAGAACAAAAGATTCGCAATTAATGTTATTTCAAAATCTGGAACAACAACAGAACCTGCAATAGCATTTAGAATGTTTAAAAAATTATTAGAAGATACTATTGGAAAAAATAATGCTAAGG
>JBOFXM010000093.1:0-30389 GCA_051654165.1 Metamycoplasmataceae bacterium | reverse complement strand
AGCATTCAAACGAATTGGAGCAACAGAATTTATTTTTGGTTTTATAAACAAGAATAATGAAATTGATATTGATGCATGTAAAAAGTTGATAAAACAATTAGATGGCTGCAAATATGATTTTCATATGGCAATAGATAGTTTGAAAAATTATAAAAGAGATTTTCCTATTTTGATTGAATTAGGTTTTAATAGAGTTTTAACAAAAGGCGGAATCTCGGCAGCAATAAATAATACAAACAGGTTAAAAGAAATAATTAGTGAATTTAGTAACAAGATAGAAATAATTGTTGGTGGTAATGTAACTAAAGAGAATTTGAATGAAATAAAAGATTTAACAGGAGCTACACAATTTCATGGAACAAAAATAGTGTAAAATTGTATTTCTGTGAAGCAATGTTTTAATAATATATAATTGTTTATTAATATGAAAAAAATAAAAATTATTGGTGCAGGAATATCAGGTGCTGTTCTTGCTAGAGTATTAGCAGAAAATGGCTTTGATGTTGAAATGGTAGAAAAAAGAAAAACCATTGGTGGAAATCTTTTTGATGAGAAGAAAAAAGGCATTATGGTTCATAAATATGGTCCACACATTTTTCATACTTCTAAAAATGATGTCATAGAATTCATGAATAGATTTTGAAAATTAAATAAGTTTAAAAATGTTGTTGAGGGATATGTTGATGGAAATCTTGTACCTATACCATTTAATTTTAAATCAATAGATATATGTTTTCCGGATGAAAAGGAAGAAATTAAAAAAGCTCTTTTGGAAAAATATCCAAATAATGAAAATATTACTATTTTAGAATTATTTGAAAATAAAGATCCTTTAATAAATATGGTGGCAACCTTTATTTATAAAAATGTTTTCGAAAATTATACAACTAAAATGTGAAATTTAAAGCCTGATGAGATTGATGCATCTGTAACTGGAAGAATACCAATAATTTTGTCCTATAAAAATACTTATTTTAATGACAAATATGAAGGTGTTCCTGAAGATGGCTATTTAAAAACTATCGAGAGAATTTTGAATCATAAAAATATTAAATTTTCTATTAATGAAAATGGAATTGATTATCTTCATTTCAATGAAAATACTATTTCATTTAAAAATGATGAAAATTGTTTAATAGTCTACACTGGCCCTTTAGATGCTTTATTTAATAATGAATTTGGAGTTCTTGATTATAGATCATTAAACATTAAAATAGAGGAAATAAGTAAAGAAAGATTCCAAGAAACTGCGGTAGTTAATTATCCAGCACATCCAACTATGACAAGAATTACTGAATATAAAAATATGACATTTGATGTTAATCCAAATGTAACAATTATTTCAAAAGAATATCCAGGCACTTATTCTGCTTCATCAAAAGATTTTAATGAACCATATTATCCTTTAGCAACAGATGGAGCAAGACAAAAATATTTGAAATATAAGAAACTTGCTGATAGATTTAAAAATTTATATTTATTAGGTAGATTAGCTAATTATAAATATATAAATATGGATCAGGCTGTTGAAGATGCTCTTATTATGGCAAAAGAAATAATTGCTAAAACAAAGTAGTTTGATCTGTTTCATCAAGTGATGCAAATATTCTCATATCTTTCATTTTATTTATAACAGTTTTATTAACTTGAGCCCTTTTAGCAAAATTTTCAATGGAATGAAATTCACCGTCTTTTCTAGCTTCAATAATAGATTCTGATGCTGCAATTCCTAAACCATCTATTGAAATAAATGGTGGTATTAAAGATTTTGTTTTTTCATCGACTATTCATTTATGTGAATCGGATTTATATAGATTAACATTTTGAATAACAAAACCACGAGCAAACATTTCGTTTGCAACTTCCAAATTAACAATTAAAGCATTTTCTTTAGATGTTAATTTTTTTTCATCACGTCTATTTTGTCTTGAAATTAATTCCTTTAGTTTATCAACAACAGTTTTTTTACCTGCAATTAATATTCCTATATCAAAATGATCAGATCTAGTTGAAAAATATGAAGCATAATATTGAATTGGATAATAAAGTTTAAATCATGCAACTCTTCAAGCCATCATAACATAAGCAACAGCATGTGCTTTAGGAAACATATATTTAATCTTTTTCAAAGAATCAATAGTTCATTGAGGAATACCATTTTTTGCAAGTAATAATTCTTCATCAGATGTTAAACCATTACCCTTTCTAACTTTTTCCATAATTTGAAAAGATTTAAGAGGATCAATTCCTTTATTCATTAACAAAACCATAATATCATCACGACATGAAATTACATCTTTCAATTCAAGATGATTTTTGGTAATTAATTCATCAGCATTACCTTTTCAAACATCAATACCATGTGAGAGACCCGAAACTGATACTAAATCTGAAAAGGTTGAAATTTTGGCTATTGTTAATATTTTTCTAACAAAAGGAGTTCCAAATTCAGGTAAACCTAATGCACCAGTTTTTTCACCATTTATGTCCTCCGGCTTAATTCCTAATGGTTCAGTTGAATAAAAAAGCTTAATTATTTTTTCATCATGAAATGGAATCTTGTCAGGAGCAATACCTGTTAATTGTTGTAATAATTTTAATGCTGTTGGATCAACATGACCAAGTAAATCTAGTTTTAAAACATTATCATGAATTGCATGAAAATCAAAATGTGTTGTTTTTCAATTTGATGATTTATCATTTGCGGGAAAATTAACTGGAGTAAAATCTTCAACATCAAATTCTTTAGGAATAATGATGATTCCTCCAGGATGTTGTCCAGTGGTTCTTTTTGTTCCGATTATCTGAGAAGAAACAAAATCAATGAATGAATCAGATTTCTCAATTCCTTGTTCCTCTTTTCAATTTTTTGCATAACCAAAGGCTGTTGCTCCTGCAACTTTAGAAATGGTTCCTGCACGAAGACAATTTTCAGCACCGAATAAATTTCTTACTTCATTATGAATTATATTTTGATACTCACCAGAAAAATTAAGATCAATATCAGGAACTTTATCTGCATTGAATCCTAAAAATGTTTCAAAAGGAATTGTTTGACCATCTCTAGTCATAATAATATTTTCACAATGTGGACATTGTTTTTCAGGTAAATCATAACCTGAAACATATTCACCTTTTGTAAAAAATTCAGAAAATTTACATTTGGGGCAAATATAATGTGGAACTAATGGATTAACTTCTGTGACTTTAATTAGAGTTGCAACAAAAGAAGAACCAATTGAACCTCTTGATCCTACCAAATAACCATCTGATAAACTTTTAGCAACAAGTAAATGAGTAATTCAATAAACAACAGAAAAACCATATTTAAGAATTGGGTTTAATTCTCTATCTATTCTATCTTTAATAATATTTGGTAAATTCTCACCATATGTTAAATGGGCTTCTTTGTATACTAATTCTTTTAATTTATTATCAGAATCATCAAATTTAGGGGCATATAATTTATTTTTAATAACTTTAATATCATCATCAATAAGATTAGCAATATTATTAGAATTTTCAACTACTACTTCATATGCTAATCTTTCATCATTCAGAAATTTGAAATTATCTAACATTTGATTAGTTGTTAGGAAATTTTGAATGGGATATATTGGTGAAACTTCTTTATACTTGAATAAATAATGATTACGTCCTTCCAAACCTTTTGCAGTAATATATACATTGTGAAGAATCTGTTCTTTTTCATCAATATATCTTACATCACCAATTGCAACACATGGTTTGCCCAATTGTTTTGCTTTATGAATTAAATCTCTTAGTGCAAATTCTAAATTTTTTTGAGAAATTATTTCTCTATTGACAAGATGAACAAAAAGACTAGGTGAAGGAATTTCAATATAATCATATTTTTTGATTTCCTCAATAATATCTTCAGTTGTTCCATTAAAAACTTTCTCTAATAATCTTGATTTGATACCTGAACTACCAACTAAAATATTTTCCGTTTTATTAAATTCATCAAAAAATATTCTAGGCTCAGAAAAAAAGTTGACTGTAGAAGCTTCAGTGATTATTTTGAATAATTCTTTAAGACCTTTTTGATTTTTAGCCAATATTGTTATTTGATTTGAAAATTTCTTGCCATGAATTGTAAGTGAAGTTGCAAGAGATAAATCTTCAAAAGTAATGATACCCTTAAGAGATAATTCATTAATGAATTTCATTCAAAGTAATGATAGAACTTCTGCATCATAATCAGCTCTATGTGCAACTTCAGATTCATAATTTATTGAATATCTTTTACAAACAATTTCTAATCTATATGATTTTGAATTTTCAATCAATAATCTTGAAATAGCAAGGGTATCAATTCATTGATTAGTCAATTCCCCAAGCTCATATTTAAAAATTTTTTCTTTTAAAAAACTAATATCAAATATTGCATTATGAGCCACTAATGAATAATCTTGAATAAAAGCAAGAATTTTCTTAATTCCATCTATTTCAGACACACCATCCTCAACCATTTCCTGTGTTATTCCAGTTAATTCAGTTGTGAAAGCTGAAATTTTTTGTTGAGGTTTAATAAAAAAACCAATTCTTTCAATAACTTGTCCATTAACAATTTTAACACCACCAAATTCAATTATTTCATCGAATCTTGCTGAAAGACCAGTTGTTTCTAAATCGAAAACAATATAGGTTTCATTTTTTATATTACCATTCACACAATTCATAATAAATTTATTATTTCTGTCGATGGCATTAAAGGTTGCACCATAAATTGGTTTAATTCCGAGTTTCTTCGCATCATAATAAAAACTTGGAAAGGCTTGAACATTTTCTAAATCAACTATTCCAATTGCCTTATGACCAATTGCTTTTGCATGTTTTAAAAAATAGTCAGGAGTTTTGAATCCATCCATAACACTCATTGAAGTTCTTATTGATAATTCAACCCTTTTAATTTTCGCTTCATCTACTAATTGTTGATTATTTAAGATTTCCATCTTGTGTGAATTAAGAATAGGTTTAGATGTAAAAGAATCTAGTGTTTTTTCACCAAATACTTTTATTTTAACTCCTACTTTAACATCGTTATATTTTATTAAATCTGACTCCTCCCTTAAAAAATTTTTTATGGTTATTGCTTCAGAATAATCAGTAATCGCAAGAGTCATGACATGAGCACCAGTTTTTGTTTTAAAAATTTCCTTTTTAAAGACCATTCCCTCAAAAATATAATTTTTTTCTTCTGATTTATAAAAATCTTCCATGGCTATGGCAAAATATTTATTTTTCATTAATCTATTTTTTATAAAAGAATTTTCATTTGTTTTTGTTTTAATTTTGTTTTTCGAAATTTCATTTAAGATTTCTAATTCACTTGTATTTTCATTTTCTAATGTTTTTTGAATAAGATCATAAGAGGAAAGATCTATTAAAATGATCTCTATATTGACAAATCCAAATTTCTCTAAATTATCGATCATTTGTTTATGTTTATCTTTTAAAATTCTTAATTTATTATTAGAGTGAACGTTAATTTTTAATGTCTTGAAATCATCAAAATTTAAATCGGATTTAGCAATAATATTAGAAATCATTTCATTATTTAAATGTGAAAAAGAAAATAATAAATAATCATAAATATTTTGTAAATTATAATTATTATTCATGTAATTTATTTTAAAATTAATTTCAAAACCAAAATTTTTTTTCACAGCATTGAAAAAAATTTTAATGTCTTCTATGATTGGAACAGAAAAAAAATTAATATTAATATTAAATTTATTGCCATCTAAATCAGCCTTGAAAATCTCTGATTCAATAAGATATTCTGGTACTTTATATTCTATTGCTTTACAAAAATTAAGAAATGCTTTATTCATAAATTTTATTATATAAAATATTATTTCATTATTATGCAAAACATGTGAAAAATCCAAAAACAAATAGAACTAATATAAGAGAATCAAATCTATCAAGAAGACCGCCATGTGAAGGAATGAAATTCGAAAAATCCTTAATTCCTAATTTTCTCTTTATTAATGAAAATAATAAATCTCCCAGAATAGCAGTAATTGGAGCAAAGAAAGGCACAGTAATTAATAAAATAATAGGATCAATTGATGGACTCAATTTTCCAAAATTAACACCTCCAGCCAATTGTATGAAATTTAATCAAAATATTGTGAATAAAAATGCTGCCGAAACAAGATAACCAATAATAGCCCCTTCAATGGTCTTGTTAGGAGATATTTTAGGAGCTAATTTTATTTTGAAAATTTTGTTGCCACAAAATTTACCACCAAAGTATCCCAATATATCAACAAGTACTACAGAAGAAATTAAAGTTAAAGTTAATGAAAATTGTAGAATCAAAAGATAAAACAATATTTTTATAGCAAATGCAATTAATATTATTCCAGCTAATAGAGTAATAAAAATAGGAATGATTTTTCGTTTTTCCTTAGAAAATAAACTTGGTATTAAAATAATTATTGCAACTATTGGAAAACCAATTCCAGGTATATCTCAAACAGAAAACTTAAATTGCTCCCTTATAAGTTCGACCAAAATATTTAAATATGGAGAATCTTTATCAAGAGAAGTTAATTCACTATTTGGAGTCATTATAAAATCTATAAATTTTTCATCAAAAGGAGTGAGAATAATAAAAATGATTGAAAGAGGAATAAAAAATGTAGTTCATTTAGGGAGAGGAAATGGTTTGCAAAATTCATAAATAATGAACATACCTAATAATGTAAATACTATTAATCCAAATATTTTTCCAGGTGTTTCTAAATAATAAATTAACAAAATTAATGTAACGCCAAAAATAGCAGTTATGATTGCAAAAATTGATTTTTTTGCAATGGGATTTATTTTCTTTAGAAACACATAAACTCCCTTATAATTTCATTAATTCTTCTTCTTTTTGATTTATTTTTTTATCGATTATTGCATTATATTTATCAATGGTTTTTTGCACATTTTCTTTGAAATTTTTTAAAACATCTTCACTTAATTCTTTATCATCCTTCATTTGTTTTAAAATAGAATGCCTAGAATTTCTAATTTTTATTTTTCCTGCTTCTTTTATCGATGATAATTGCTTAACCGCTTCTTTTCTTTTTTCTGTTGTTAATAAAGGGAAGGTGATTCTTATTTGATTTCCTTCATTAATAAGAGAAATTTGATAGTTTTGTTTTTCAATAGTTTTGAATATTTCTTTCACAGTTTCTTTATCAAAAGGTTTAACTAAAAGTTGTTGAGATTCAGGAATTGTAATTGTACTTAAATCTCCTATTGACGTTAATTCATCATAATATAAAATTTTCAAGGTATTAATTAACTGCGGATTAGCTCCAGCAGTTGAAACTCTTGAAAGTTGTATTTCAACTGAATTGATAGCATCCTTTAATTCATCAATTAATTCAATTTCATATAATTCATATTCCATTATCTAGAAACCTTTGTAAATAAACCTTTACCATTCAAAACTTCCAATATTGCATCTTTTTCTCCAATATCAAAAACAAGTGCATCAATATTATTATCTCTAGCCATTGTTGCAGCAGTTGCATCAATCACTTTTAAATTCTTTTTCAAAATTTCGTCATATGAAATCTTTGTATATCTTTTTGCATTTTTGTTTATGTTGGGATCAGAATCATAAATTCCTTTTGTTTGATTTTTACCTAATAAAATAATGTCAGCTTCAATTTCTGATGCTACTAATGTCGCTGCAGTATCCGTTGTAAAATATGGTCTTCCTGTTCCTGCAGAAAAAATCACAATCTCGCCAGAATTTAGATATTTTTTTGCTTTTTCTGTAATGTAATTTTCTGCAACTTTAGGATCAATATTTATTGAAGATTGTATCCTACATTTTAAACCGTGTTTTTCAAAACCTGATTGAAGTGCTAGTGCATTCATTGTTGTTGCAAGCATTCCAATATAATCAGCTCTATTTCTAGGAATACCATTCTTCTCTGCGCTTGCACCTCTTCAAAAATTTCCACCACCAATAACAATTGCAATTTCAATTTTTTGTTCTCTTAGCTTTTTTAATTGAAGTGCAATATTGTCAATTAAAGAGTAATCTATCAAAAGAGATTTTTCTTTATTGGACAATCATTCACCAGACAATTTTAACAATATTCTTTTATATTTCATATGGTAACACCTTTAAGTTTTTTTAATTATATTACAAAAACAATCTTTATTTTGAATTTATAAAAGGATTGAGTTTTTTTCTTGCTTTATCTAAAGCATCAAAAACAGCACTTCTTGTTGTTGCAACTATATCAGCAATTTCAGATATTGATAAATCCTCAATATAATAAAGATGCATTATTTGCTTTTGATTTTGTGTTAAAATAAAATCATATTTTAAAAAAGTTTTTATTAATTCTTCTCTTTCTAATGATTTACTCATTTGTCATTAATCCCTTTGTTAGTCCATAAATATAAGCATCTAAATCAAATTCTTGAAGATCATCAATTTTTTCACCAAGACCAATCAATTTTACATCCATGTCTAATTGATCTTTTATTGAAAGAATTATTCCACCATTTGAAGTACCATCCATTTTTGTTAAAATTATTCCAGTAAGAGGTGCTACTTCTTTGAAACTCTTAGCTTGTAATATTCCATTTTGTCCAGTTGTGGCATCTAGAACTAAAAGTGATTCTTGTGGAGCGTTTGGAACAAATTTTTTGATTATTCCTGTCATTTTTGCTAGTTCATTCATAAGATTTACTTTATTTTGCAATCTTCCAGCAGTATCAACAATAAGAACATCATAATTCCCTTCTTTTGCCATTGTTAAACTCTTATAAACCACTGATGAAGGATCCGCTCCTTCTTTCTCAGGAAGGACAATATCAGCTCCAACTCTATCAGCTCAAATTTTCAACTGTTGAACTGCTCCAGCTCTAAAAGTGTCTCCTGCTGCAATTAACACTTTCTTATCTTCAAGAATTAATTTATTTGCTATTTTAGCTATTGATGTAGTTTTACCAGAACCATTAACACCAACAATCAATAAAACATTTAGACCTTCATTATTAAGTTTAAGTGTTGTATCAACAATTGATTGATTAGCATAAATAACAAACATTTTATCAGCAATAATTTCATTGATTAAGTCTCTATTAACAACATTTTCAGTTTTCACTTCTTTTTTAATTTCATCAATAATTGTTAGAACAAGATTAACTGATATGTCAGACATTATCAAAATCTCTTCTAATTCTTCAAAAAAAGCTTCATCAATTTTGTTATGTTTATTTTGAAGTTCAATTATTTTTTGACTAAAATTGTTTCCGCTTTTTGATAATCCTGAAACATATTTGTTAATCTTTTTTTCTTTTATAAGTGCTTTTTCTCTTAGTTTTGCTTCTTTTTTATCTAATTTTTGTTGTAATTTAGCTATCTTATCAATTTCTTTTTGTGAATCAATTTCACGATTATCGGATACTAAGGATTTAATTTTACCAAATAGTGGTTTTTTAGTTTCTTTATCTTTTGAATCATTAGTATTGTCAGTGTTTAGATTAAATAATCTATCTTTTATTTTTTTAAAAAAGCCCATATATTGGTATTATATTCAATTAATTTGAAAATGGACAAAATATTTATATGGTATAATTTTAAATTAATATTAAAGGAGCATTATGAAAATAAAAAAAATATTCTTAACCACTTTTTCATTTAGTATTTTACCTATTGTGGCTTTATCTTCATGTAGTACATCTGATTCTGAATCACGAAAAACTGTGTTCGAAACTAAAGATGAAAATGCTTTTAATGATATTTTTAATTTAGTTAAAAATCAAACTGAAGATTCATCTTTTATTAAAAAGGATACTGAGGAAATCAATAAGGCTATTAGTGATGAAATTGCAAGAAATTCTTTAGTTAGTGAAAAATTAAGAATATATTTTTTTAGCTCAATTTATAATTCATTATCAAATATTGTGAATATAAATGAAAGTGGAGAACGGGTGAATGTTGATTTAATTGGACAAAGATTAAAAGGAACTGAAGATATTAAAAAAATAATTAATGATTCAGCAAAGCCTGATCCAAATGATTCTAGATGAAAAAAATATGATAGTCTTGAAGCTGAATTAAATAAAATAACTGATATGAAAATTAATCTTTCTTTAAAAACTATTGATGATGTTCAATCTCAATGAACTTGGGAAACATCTTTTAAATTAGCAGAAGATTCAGAATTAAAGAAATTATTGAAAGCTAACAATGATGAAGGTGAAACATCATTTGTAAATGAAAGTATTTTTTTTCGAAGACAAATTACAGATGATGAGAGAGAAAGAGCTAGATTAGAATCTTTTGTGGATGGTGTTTTTAATGAAGAGATATTTAAAAGTAAATTGCGTCAACTAGAATATCAAAGTTCTAAGTGATATTGAGATCCTAAAGAACAAATTGTTACTTCAATTGAAAAAAGTTCTAATTTAAATCCTTATTCCAAAAATGGTACTAGTGGTGGATACACAGATGATGATGCTAAGAGAACGGAATTTGCAATTGATTTTGAGCAGCATCCATCTAATAGTACATTGTTTAAACCAGTCTTTTTTATGCAATCAAATAAAACGATTAATTCAACTTCAATTAATTCTGAATGAACTAGATATTTAGAATATAAAAGATATAAAAATGGTGAGCAAGATTTAGATCCAAAAAAAGTTCAAGATATAAGAATTGACTTAAAATCAGCATATGTTAAATACGATAAAAAGATATAAATATTTCTCATATATTTATAATATAATTAAAGAATAATGAATTTTAAATCAATATCAAAGATAACATTTTATTCAATTTCTTCTGTAATTTTATTAACAATAGGTTCAATAGTTTTAGCATACACTTTTGATGATTGAATAAAATATGGAAATGAATATCTAAATGGTGATCCCAACTTTGTTTTACCTGTTATTGTTCAAGCTTATCGTGCTTTATTAATGTTAATTCTAACATTATTTGTCTCAGTTAGTTTGTTGTCATTATGAGAAATGACTAAAATTGATGAGAAAAAAACAAAAATTATTTATTTTTTATCAAGCGGTTTTTTTACTTGAATTTTATTGCCATACACATTGACTTTGGGATTAAAAAATAAAAGTTATTCAGAATTTTGATCATATTTGAAAACAAAAAAAGATGCAATTGAACAAATAAATATTTCAAAATGATTTTCTTCATTCAAAAAGAAAAAAGATTTATTATTTTGAAATACTTCACTTTTTATTTTTTTAATTTTAATTGTTTTAGTTGACTTTGCACTTATTTGAGTTACTACTGATTATGCAAAAGATGATCCTAATAGTAATATCATGTTTAATAAATTTTCATATTTCACACTATGAACAAATTTTGCAATTATTTTTTTCGTTTTTCTATTTTTATTTGCACATCAAACAATAATTTTTCGAAGAAATACTTTACTTATTTTAATGGCAACTTATATAACAATAGTGGGAGTTGTTTTTTGAAGTTTTTTAATCCCATTTGGGAACATTGAAGAATCTTATGGAATCTTAACGGAATTAGTTAAAACTATTTGATTACATTTTATAACTCCAGTGGTATTTGTTGCTTTTGCAATATGTAGTTTATTCGTTTCTAAAGAAGAGCCAAGCAGTTATTTTAAAACTGCTGCTTTATCTGGTCCATATCCTATGATTTATGGAATGTATGCATATTCACTATCATTTGTAACACGTCATAGTGTTTATGGAAGTATAACTAACTTGAATCCTAATATGGTTGATTGAAGAACAGGAATAGTTGGTAATCCACTTAATATATTTTATTTCTTTATGATATGTGCAACATTTTATTTATTTTGCTTTATTTTTTGAAAAATATCTTATATTGCTTATAAAAAAGGGCTAAAGGTTGAGGAAACTGTAGATAAAAGAATCTTGATGAATTAAGATATTAATTTATTATTATGAATAAGGCAAAAATTAACTTATTTTCCCAAAACATAATTAATATTATGATTATAGCAATTGCTAATTCTTATTCTTAATAAATTCAACAATAGTTTTAAGCATTGGAGATTTACCATGACCTTTAATATCGGCGGTTCCAGCAATATCAAAATGCATATATTCTTTTGATTTTTCAACAAAAGAATATAATCATGAAGCTGCAATATTACAATCACTATATTCTGTGTTAGAACAAGATTTAATATCTGCAAAAGTTTCATTTGAAAGTGACTCAATATATTTTTCATTTAAAGGCATTCTTCAAACTTTTTCATTAGCCTTTTTTGCCGCCATTTCTAATAAATCTCAATTTGCTTCAGATGATGATCAAACTCCCGTATAAAGATGACCTAAAGCAGAAAGAATCGAACCTGTTAATGTTGAAATATCAATTATAAGATTTGCTTTAAGATATTTTGAAGCATATGTTATTCCATCTGCTAATATTAAGCGTCCTTCAGCATCTGTATTTACAATCTCAACTGTTCTTCCATTCATTGATTTTACAATTGATTCAGGAAGAGTTGCATTTGAATCTACTAAATTATCAGTTAATGGCAAAACTATTGAAACATTACTTGTTAATCCTAATCTATCAATTACATTTAAAATGTGAGCAGCAATTACTGCTCCAGACATATCATATTTCATTCCAGTCATTCATTTTCCAGTTTTCAAATCATATCCACCAGAATCAAAAATAATTCCTTTACCCACAATAGCAATTTTGTCATTTGATGTTGGATTATTTATATATTCACAAACAATTACTTTTGCAGATTGATGTGATCCAGCATTAACTGAAAGAATTAAATTCATTCCTAATTCTTTTAATTCATCTTTATTTAAAATTTTAGTTTTTATTAATTTAGAATCTTTAAATATTTTCTCTAATTCTTTTGTTAAAAAATCAATAGTGCAAATATTAGGAGGCATATCTTGATAATATTTTACTGATGCCATTTGAGTCGCAAGTAATATTGTTTCACTAAAATCAGATATAGTAAATTCTTGTGAAATAATATTATGTTCATAATGTACTTTTTTATTAATAGTTTTATAAGAAAGTATAGTTTCATTTATAATAAATTTCTCTAGTAATATTTTAATAGCATCAATATTAGTTATTTTTTCAGTGACAAAAGTATCTATATCTATATCATAATTTCTTTCAGCATCATGAATAAATTTCTCAATAATATCACTAAATTTTTCAATTGTTAAATCACATTTTCTACCCAAATTGATGGTTGTATTTAACAAAGAAGCATCTTCTGTAGTTTGACCTTGAATGGTGGTATTATTTTCAGTAAATATTGCACTAAGAAGAAATGAATTATTGGATTTAGTTTTTATTATTTTCATCATACATGATTTATTTCTGAGAATCTAGAGCTAATTGAATTAAAGTTTTTACCATAATTCCAGTTGGATTGTCGCCATTACCACCTGATCCCGCTATATCTAAATGAATATATTCCTTACCTTCAGTAAATTCTTTTAAAAACATTGCAGCTGAACAAGATCCACCTTTGCCAGTCAAATCAGTATTTTTGTAATCTGCAAAAGTAGATTTTTTAAGATTCTCTAGATAATCGTTATGAAATGGCATTCTTCAAATTAACTCATTTTGCTTATAAGAGGCTTTTTCCAAATCACTTCATGCTTTTTCTGTTGTTGATCATGCTCCAGTATATGTTGAACCTAACGAAACAACTATTGCTCCTGTTAGTGTGGCAATATCAACAATTCTTGTAACATCGAATTTCTTAATTGCATATGTTATTGCATCTGCAAGAATTAATCTTCCTTCAGCATCAGTATTATTGACTTCAACTGTTTTACCACTCATTGATGTGTAAATTGAATCCGGTAAAGAAGCAGTAGCAGAAATTCTATTGTCTGTTAATGGTAAAACCATTGCTATATTGGTTTTTGGTGCTAATTGAATTATAGTATTCATGGCGGCAAAACATATTGCGGCACCAGACATATCATATTTCATACCTTGTATAAAATTTGAAGGTTTAAGATTATAACCACCCGAATCAAAAGTTATTCCTTTACCGATATATGCGGTTTTCTCTTTAGATGAAGGATCACCAGTATATTCAACAGTAACTAATCTTGCTTCATAAGCAGATCCTAGATTAACAGAAAGAAATAATCCCATTTTTTCATCTTCAATTTCTTTTTTGTTCAGGATTTTAAGTTTAATTTTTGAACCATGAATAGATAATTGTTTTCTCATAACTTCTGCTAATCATTCCGAGTTGCAAATATTTGGAGGTGTTGCTTGAAGTTTTCTAGCCATAGTAACAGATTTTGAAAATAATAAAGTTTCTTCAATAATTTTGTTCATCTTTGGGTCTTTCGAAAAAATTGTGAATGAAATTTTATTATTTTTCTTTTCAGTTTTAGCTGTATATAAATCATCACTTTTTAAATATTCATATCTGTCCACAAACATTTTAACAACCATTTCTTCATTGATTTTACTTGAAGTAAATGATTCTGCAATTATTTCAAAATTTCTTGTTTCTAAATTAATTATTTTATTTACAATTGATTTTAAAACTTCAACATCAAAATCAATCTCTTTGCCTAAATAAATGTATGCGATATTCTTATCAGGAAATTCTGTAAGTGCAAGTTTAGTTTTTAATAAATTATCTACATTTAATTTTGATGATTCAAAAAATCCTTTAATTTTAAAATTAGTTGCATTTTCTTTATTTGTTAATATCATATGTTTTTCTCCTTATTATGCAAATCATACTTAACATTATATAATTTAAAATATTATTTAATAACAAAGTTAATGATTTTATTTTTCACAACTATTGTTTTTATAATTATTTTATTAAACAGGAACTTTTGAACATTAGTTTCTTTTTTTGCCATTTCAATTAGTTGGTTTTCATTCATGGAATCATCAGCTCTGATGTTTCCTCTCAGTTTGCCATTAACTTGTACAACAATATTTAAATCATCTAAAAGAATTTTATTATCATCATGTATTGGCCATGTTAAATTGGATAGCTGTTTTTCATTCAATTTTTCTAAAAGTTCTTCTGCCATATGTGGAGCAAATGTTGAATATATTATTAAAAAATCAATCAAATATTTTTTATTCGATATTGTTTCAATTTTGTATAAATAATTGACATAAACCATCATATTAGAAATAACAATATTGAACTTACTTTCCTCAATATTTTTTGTAGCTTCTTTTATTAAAATATTGTAATTTGATTCTAAAATCAGGTTTGTTTTTTGAGGATTAATAACAAATTCACCATCAATATATTTATTAATAATTCTTCAAACTCTTTCAAGTCATTTTCTAGTTCCATCAAGTGAACTATCATTTCATATTTTTGTATCAGTTAATGGACCCATAAACATTTCATAAACTCTTAAAGAATCGGCTCCATGTGAATTAATAATTATTGTTGGATCAACAACATTATTCTTTGATTTTGACATTTTTTGATTATCACTTCCGAGTATCATCCCTTGATTAATAAGTTTTAGGAAAGGTTCAGAAGTGGGAACTATTTTTAAATCATAAAGAACTTTATGTCAAAATCTTGCATATAATAAATGTAAAACAGCATGTTCTTGACCACCAATATATAAATCTACAGGCAATCATTTTTCGAATCGTTTATATGCTTCTTTGGAATTAAGATCTAAATAAGTTGCATCATCATTTTTCAAAATGTATGCCAAATAATATCAGGAACTACCTGCCCATTGAGGCATTGTGTTTGAATCCCTTCGATATCTTTTTCCGTCTTTTTCAAAAAATAATCAATCCTTATTATTAGCCAAGGGACCTTCGCCATTTCCAGATGCTTTAATATTTTGCATTTCAGGTAATTCAACTAATTCTTCAATTAATGTAATGTTATTTTTTTCATCAAATGCAATTGGAAATGGCTCACCTCAATATCTCTGGCGTGCAAAAATTCAATCCCTTAAATGATAAGTTGTCTTACCATTTTTTGTTTCCTTACCAATTCAATTTTTTTGTAATGACTTTAAAGAATCAGGTCAGTTTAAATCCTCTAATCCTTCAAGCAATTTATCAGCATAATTTGTAATTTTCAAAACTCATTGTTTCATCGATTTTTTTACAACAGGGAATGATCCTCTTTCGCTAACACTATTACCATTATCATCTAATAAAACTTCTTCATTTGCAAGAACTGTTCCTAGCTCTTCACATCAATTAACATCAATGTTTCTAATTTCAGCAAGACCATTTTTATATATCTGAGCAAAAATTCATTGAGTTCATTGATAATATTTTGGATCTGTTGTATTTATCTCTTTATCATAATCATAAGAGAAACCTAAAGATTTAAGTTGCTTTCTGAATTTATTAATATTTTCTTGTGTAAAGGTTGCTGGATTATTCCCCGTTTGAATTGCATATTGTTCAGCAGGTAATCCAAAAGCATCTCATCCAATTGGATGCAAGACATCAAAACCATTCAATCTTTTATACCTTGCAACAATATCAGTTGCAGTATAGCCTTCAGGATGTCCTACATGAAGTCCTGATCCTGAGGGATAAGGAAACATATCTAGCACATAATATTTTTTTTCATTATTAAAAGTAGTTTTGAATGTTTTATCTCGTTCTCAAATTTTCTGTCATTTCTTTTCAATTTTCAAGTGTTCATACATATTAAAAAATTATATCAATTTAATTATTAAAATAGATTGTTTATTTAATAAATGTTTATTGAATTTCGTTTGAAATTACTTCCGAGTTTTTTGTTTCCAAAGTTAAATTTTTTCATCAATGTAATTTGTTAAATAATATTTCGAAGACAAAAAGTTTAGCAATATCTGATAGAAAGAAAATTGCATATGCGGTTGGAAAAGGAAGATTAGTTTTGGGAATAATAACAAAAACTAGAATAGAGATTCAAATCGTTTGAATAATACCACCACAAGTATCAATTAAAGAAGCAATATTAGTTTTACCACCAGCAATTATAACTCTACTTCTAGTTATAAATCAAATTCACATTGGCATATATCCTGCTAGAGGTCAGATTGTCATTTTTAATTGATTCAAATATTCAATCACACCATTATTTGCAATAATTTCTGCTTCATCATGTGAAAATCCTTTATCTAATAAAGTTTTTATTGTTCCGTTTTTATATCCATCTGCTAAAAATTTCATTAAAGGTATGGCAAAAGAAAGAGCCAATAACAAGCTACCCATGACAAGTGCCATTATGAAATGAAATCCTTGTAATTCGTTTGCATTTGATTTTGCTTTTTCAAAATTACCATGTCCTAATTCTCTACCTACAAATATAGTAGTATTAGCACTTATGGATTCAAATGTTGACCAAAAAATATTAAAGATTGCACCAGAAATTCCAAGAATTGTTGCAGCAGAAATGAAAAAAAGAGGATTACCAATTTGTCCTGGAGAATATTGAGCATTTCAAAATATAAATCTAACAGAAACAGAAACAGAGCCAATTATTAGAAATAAAAAAGAATATGATCTTCTAAGAATTTGCATTCACATTAATTTAGAAATTGAAAACAATTTAAGAGGATTGATTATTATTTCTTTATTTTTTATATATATGAATGAAACATTAAAAGTTAGCAAAAAAATTTGAGAAATAATTGTTGATACTGCAAGTGATCAAATTCCAGCACGAAAACCAAAAACAAATATTGAATTTAATATTATATTCATACTTAAAGAAATAATAGATGAAATAACTGTCGCTCTTCCATGTCCAGCTTCTCTCATAATCATTGCGGATGTGTATCCTCATGCGCCTGTTAATCACGTGACTGCAATTATTCTAAGATATAAAGCTGAATCAGAAATAATTATTTCATTTTCAACACGAGAACTACTTACAAAATTAATCATAGCTTCTGGCACTATGAAAGCAGGAAAGGCAAAAATTGATGTAAGACCTAAAGCTATTAACATTCTCAATCTTAAAACATATCTAATATTCAACCGATCCCTAGCACCATAATATTGACCAAATAAAGATGATCCAATAACGGTAGTTGCAGCAATAATACCTGTAACTAATGTTGTTCAAGTGTTAGCATATGATAATTTATCAATACCATTATCAATAGGTATTGCCATAAAATTATCGATAAAACTATTTATAGAATAAATCATTGCAGAGAAAATAATTGGGACAGATGTCATAGTAAATAATATTCAATTTTTACGATTAGATGGAAAGCTTTTTTTTATTTTTGATAACATATCATTAAACATAATACACTAAATTAAAAACATGTTTTTTAAATTGTAAAAATAGATATGAAAATTTTTAGTATAATAAAAATTAATAAAACAATTTTAAATTTTATATATATTAAAGAGGCAATGTGATTCAGGTTATTGAAATTTTCAATGAAGTAATTGATAATTCAAATAGCATTAATGGTTTCGAAGTAATTAGATTAATGATCGTGCCGGTATTTTCCTTAATTACTGCGATAATGGCAATAAGTGTTTTTTCCGCCACATATTTCATAGTTTTTCGTATAAGAAAATACTTAAAAAGACATAAGAATTATTTAAATTTCACTAATAAATTATCTGAATCTATTGAGGGGAGAAAAATAAATGTTTTTAGACCTTATGAAACAACAATGTGAGGACCAAAATTGGAAGAAAACAAAGTGCTTATTGGTAATGTGCTAGCTAAATATAAAGATGCTGATTTGAAAGATCTAATTTTAGGGACTTATAATGACGATTTAAAATCAGTTAAAGCAATAATAAACAAAGATAGTAAATTAATTAAAAATAATCATAACTTTGTTAAATTTCAAAGATTATTTCATAAATATGAAGATGGAGAAGTGATTCTTGAATATTTCGATAGTAATTATGTTTCTTTTTACAAATTAAGAAAATCAGGTGTAACCATTGGACTTATTAGTAAAGAAGAACTAAGAAAAAGAGAAATTTTAATAAAAAAGGAGGTTGATTTTTCGGAAATCTTTTCTAAAAAAATTGAAAGTGCAGCTACTATTTATAAAATATATTTTATACGAAAAAATTTTTTATATAAAAGTGTTAAAAATCCAATTCCAGGATTCGAGGTTAAGTTAGCTAGTATGAGAAAAATATTTAATAAATCATTGAGAAAAAGATATTCCTCATACAATGTTTATATGACTAGTAAATTTAAGAATCTTCCTGATTTAGGGAAACTTCTTGCAAATACAAATATGTATTCAATAGATGATAAATTTTTATTAGAAGCACTTTCTAATAGAGTTAATGCAGTAGAAAAACGTTTATCTGAGAAATTAAAAATTAGAAAAGAAATTAAAGAAGTTATTAATATAAAAAACAAAAAACAAAAATAAATTTATTGTTGATTTACTTTTGTTATTTTTATAATTTCATCAATCAATTTTGATCTTTCTTGAGAAAGTGCTTCAAGTATAGGAAGAGAAGTTATTTTGTTTTCTTTTATTCCTATAGCAAGTCCAGATTTATTTTCTAATAATAATTCAACTGCTTTAATTCCCATTCTCGTTGAAAGAACTCTTTCATTCGCTGTTGGAATTCCACCTCTTTGTAAATGTGCTAATATTGATGCTCTAGTGACAACCTTAGTTTGTGTTTCGATATCCTTAGCCATTTGATCTAAATTATCATAAATATGCTCAGCAATAATTACAATCATTGAAGTTTTTTTCATTACATTCATTTGATAATTAACAACTTCGATTATTTCTTTTATTGACATTTTATTTTCCGATGTGATAATAAGTTCTGCACCTGTAGCAATACCAGAATGTAATGATAAATCACCAGCATATCTACCCATAACTTCAACCAACATACAACGATGATGAGATTTAGCAGTATCTCGAATTCTATCTACATTCTCCACAATTGCTGTAAGTGCTGTGTCAAAGCCAATTGTATAATCAGTAGAGGAAATGTCATTATCAATCGTTCCAGGAAGTGCAATAGTTTTAATGCCAATTTTATGTAATAATTGTGCCCCATGATAAGACCCATCACCACCAATAACAACTAATGCTTCAATCCCATGAGATTCTAAAACTTGTTTTGCTTTTAATCTTGTTTCTTCCTGTTTAAATTCAATATATCTTGCAGAATAAATAAATGTACCACCTCTATTTATATATTCATCAACATCAACTTCAGAAGCAGGAGAAATAATATTTTCAACTAATCCTTTGTAACCTTCATAAACTAAATATGGTTTTATGCCATAAATTTTAGCAGATTTAACAATAGCTCTAACTGCACAATTCATTCCCTGAGAATCTCCACCTGAAGTAAGTATTGCAATTTTTTTAATCATATTTATCCTTTTAAATTTTATTATATTATTTCGAAATTAAACTAATAAATGATTCAACTTCCAATGATGCTCCACCTACTAATGCTCCGTCAATATCAGGTTGTTCTAATAAATATTTAATATTATTTCCATTTACGGAACCACCATATTGAATTATTATATCTTCAGATTGTACTAATGATCTGATGAATTTACACATATCTTGAGCATATTCAATGGTAGCAGTTTGACCAGTACCTATTGCTCAAATCGGTTCATAAGCAACAATTATTTTGGAATAATCTAAATTCTTTAAAGAATTTTTAATTTGTCTTTCAACAACTTCCTTTGATTCATCTTTTTCATATTCTTCAAATGACTCACCAACACAAATGATTGGTGTTATTCCATGTTTAAGAGCTGAAATTGCTTTTTCATTAACATCTTCATTTGTTTCTTTGTGCAATATTCTTCTTTCTGAATGTCCTATTACTGCATAATCAACATTGAAAGCTTTTAACATATTAGGTGATATTTCTCCAGTATAAGCTCCTGAATCATATCCGGAAACGTCTTGTGATGATATTTTCATTTCATCATTTTTTAATTTAGAAAAAGTCTCAATATTTATTGCTGGAACAGCAATACCATAAATTAAATTTTCTCTTAAAACAAAAGATTCCATAGAGAATTCAGCTAGAAATTTTTCGGTTTCATTTTTATCTTTATTCATTTTTCAATTACCAATAATTACTTTTTTTCTCATTTTACTCCAAATATTTTTTTGATTAAGTTTTTATAATTATATTACCTTTTATTTAAAATGAAAAGTTATTTAATGAAAAACTTATTACTTTCTAATAGTTCTGTTTTTATCTATTACAAGTTTTTTATCAATATAATCTGACATATTATTTATATCAAGATTACATAAGAAAAAATTATTATCACTTTTCGATCTAAGAGCAACAAAAGAATGTTTATATCCCTTTGTAGATGTAAATAAATCATAATAAAATCTATCAACTATTAATTCACCTCTGTTAAGTCTTTTTGGTCTATTTTCATTTTCATCAATATCATGACTCGTGAATCAAGAAATATATTTATATTGTTTATTATGATTTATCAAATACATTGTAAAATTTGTTGAAGCAAATAGATTGTAAATAGTTCTTATGTTACTTATAACTATAGATAATGCATTTTTTATAATTATAGATATATTGAAAATTTTTATATCCTGATCAATTGTATTATTGGAATTAAAAAAAATTCTTACATAACAGTTATCCATATTTAAGTCATTCTCATTGTTCTTCGGTTTATTAGCAATATAAATAAAAATATCTTGAAATATGTCTATTTCTTTTAATAATTTTTGCATTAATATTCGCAATTTTTCTAGCTCATCAATTGGAAAAACGGAAAGATTGATAAGTAATGATGAATGATTTAAAACTTCTGGAGATTGTGTTTTTTGATTTGTTAAAAATGAAGGAAAATATTTTTCAATTTCATTAAATAATAATTCAGGAGCAAATAATAATTTTGTTTTTTGTTTAGAACTAACTATGGAATATTTACCATTTACTACAACTATCTTATATTCGACATTATCAATTTCAAATGATTCTCTACCTGCCCTCTTATCAATATTTTTAGAAGCTGCGATAAAAATATTGTCATCAACCTCAGCATTATAATGATCGGTTTTTCATGAATTTTTTGTTCCCATATCAAATTCATATTTAACAATTTGAGTTCCAGCAAAATCATTTACAATGATTTCATCACCAAATAATGATTCTCAAATTTTGTACTTCTTTTCAAGTATTCTTTTTTGAAAAAGAAGCTCCTTTTCTTCCTGAATGGTTTCTAATGTTTTTATTTCTTTAAGTTCCATTTTAGGTTTTCAATCATTTGCATCTTTTTCTTTATTAATTCTTATTATTTTATTATGATTATGCTCATCATAAAATTCATTAACATCAAATAAATATTTCTCATTCAACTTCAGCATTTCTGGTACATCTTCATTATCCTTTTCAAATAAGAATATTTCAAATTCATTATTATTGTTTTTAACAAATTGATATTCTTTTCCATTTATATAAAAATTCTTTTTTCAACTAGTTGGCATTTTTTTCAAAACACTCGAACTTACAATAATGCATTCATCTTTATCGACATAATATATATCTCAAGAATTTGGAAATTTATTTTTTTGGTATAGTTTTTTTTCTATCTTTTTGCCAGTGAAATCAAATGCAGATTTTTTATTAGATCCAAATTGTTTCTTTCAAACTTCCTCTCATTTTTGCATATTCCCTCAATTTCATAAATTTCACAATAAGTAAAGTAAATTTAATATTATTATAACAATTAATGAAGTTTTTTAAGTGTTTTCTTGTTTAGATTGTTCATTAAATATGAACCACAAACCAATGCAGAAGCACCTGCTTCGAAAATTTTTTTTGCGTTTTTATCATTTATCCCACCATCGACTTGAATAAGTGTTTGGAGTTTATTTTTTTTAATAAAATCATGAAGATTTTTAATTTTCTCAATGCTAGATTCAATGAAATCTTGACCGCCAAAACCTGGAGTTACAGACATGATCAAAATTACTTCAAAATAATGAATTATATCTATTATTTCTTCTAATTTGGTTTCTGGTTTTATTGCTAATCCTACTCATGTTATTTCTTGATATTTTTTAGCAAACATAATTACTTCCTCTTTTGGAACAGATTCATAGTGAATTGTCATACATGTTGCATAATCTTTAAATCTATCAGCATAATAAAATGGATCATTAACCATTAGATGAACATCCGATATGTGTTTTGGTGTAGTTTTTATTATATTTATATATTCATCAATTTCAATTGCTGTATTATCTACAAATTTATTATCCATTATGTCATAATGTATTCATTTTATTCCTAATTCTAAAAGCTCATTTACAGTTTGAATTCTCTTGTCTGATTTTACACTTAACAAAGATGGACAAATATATTTATTTCTCATTTTCAACCTCATAGATTAATCTTAAGTAATTATTATATCTTGATCGCAAGATATTTCCATTTTCTACTTCTTCTTTAATTTTACACTTTAATTCCTTAAAGTGGATACAGGTTCTAAATTCACATTCAAATGAAAGTTTTCTAAAATCATGAAAAGACTTAGCTAATTCATTTTTGGAAAGTGTTGATTCTAATATTGAAAATCCAGGAGTATCAATAATTTCAAATCCATCAAGTTGATATATTTCAACAATTCTAGTTGTGTGTTTTCCTCTTCCTAAAGATTTTGAAATATTTTGTGTTTCTAAATTTAGATTAGCAATATTATTTATTGTTGAAGATTTACCAGCGCCAGATTGCCCGGTGAAAACTGAAAGTTTTCCCATCAATAATTTCTTTATTTCAGCAAAATTTTGATTTTTATCATTATTAGAAATTTTAATTACATCATAACCCTGAGATTTATAATCTTGATAGACATCATCATTTGTTAAATCAATCTTTGTAAAAAGAATAATTGGTTTAATGTCTTGAAATTCAATAATTGCTAAAAATTTATCAAGAATAAATGAAGAAAATTTCGGTTCACAAAGTGCTGTTACAATTATAACTTGATCGATATTTGCGACTTTAGGTCTTGTAAGAAAATTTTTCCTTTCAAGAATTTCATATAAAAAACCATCCGGATTAAATTGAACAAAATCTCCTACAAGAGGATTTTGTGATGTTTCTCTTAAGTTTCCTGAACCTCTTGTACGATATATTTTTCCTTCAGAAAAAATATCATAGAAACCTGAATTAATCTTTAAAACTTTACCTATCATTTTTTACTTTTTGCTATTTAAAAACCATAGCGATTATTATAATTATAAGCATTATAACAACCAAAAAACCAATTGAACTGAACAAAAATATCTTAGAATTTACGATTTCTTTTCAATCTTTTTTAGGTTTTGCGTTTGAAGAGTCCAAATCTATTTTTTTTTCTGTAATTCTGTTTTGGTTCAAACATGTAGAAAGATCTTGTGATAATTGTCTCATTGATAAGTAACGATCCTCTTTATTTTTGGCAGTTGCTTTTGCAACAACATTTGCTAAAGCTTGAGGAATTGAAGGAAAAATCTGGTTAACTGGTTTAATTTCTTCCTTTTTGTGTTTTAATGCGGTTTCTAGAGCATCTTTACCTTTAAATGGAGTTTCTCCTATTAACATTTCATATAAAATAATTCCTAATGCATAAACATCAGTTTGCGGTGTTGCTCCTTCCTGGTTAACAATTTCGGGTGCCATATAATGAACAGATCCAATAACTCTTCCTGTTTGTGTATAACGAACTGAATCGTCACTTATTGCAATACCAAAATCAATAATTTTTATTTCACCTAATGTTGAGACCATAACATTTGATGTCTTTAAATCTCTATGGATTATATTTTGTGCATGAATTTCAGCAAACCCTTTAGCTATTTGAGTTGCAAAATTAACTGCCTCATCAACATTTAATCTTCCTTGTTCTTCGATATAATCTTTAAGCATTTTGCCTTCAACATATTCCATAACTAAATACTGCGTTTCATTATTGTAATTACCTTCATAAAACTTCACAACATAAGGAGAAGAAATATATTTAGCAAGTCTAAGTTCTTCTTTAAATCTATTTTTATTTGTAAGAGGCATATTTGGATCAGTTAGCAATGTTTTTATTGCAACTTTTTGATTAGTTTCTTGATTAAGTGCAAGATAAACTTTTGCCATTCCACCTGAACCAATTTCTCTTAGTATTTGATATTTTTTTGGTAAATGAGGAATATTAATCATAATTATTCTACCTCCAATATTATTATTGTTAAATTATCAGCCGATTCGCCTCTAATTGCCTGATTAATTAATGCATCCGTTTTTTCTGATAAATTCATCTGACTAGAAATTATCATTTCAAAATTAGGCTTTGTAATGTAATCATGAATTCCATCAGATGTTAAGATGATAGTTCTCTGTTCATTTGAATGCTCAATTGTAAATGCTTCAATATTAGTTTTTTTATTAGGTCCTAATGCTGATGTTAATGCAGCAGCTCCAGGTAATTTCGAAGCTTCAAATTCGGACATACCTTCTTCATTAATATAATAATTCATTAAATTATGATCAATTGTAATTTGATGAAGTAATCCATCATAAATATATGTGCGAGAATCTCCAATATTAAAGATATAAATGTCTTTTGTATCTCTATAAATTATAGCTGCAGTTACGGTAGTACCCATATCTCTTTTCATTTCATCACTACCAGCTTCAGCAACCATATTATTTTTGCATTTTTTAATTGTATTTTTAAATCAATCAAAAATTTGTTTTTTATCTATTGGCAATGATTCCATTTCACTAGCAAAAGTATTTATAGTTATTGAAGATGCTAAGGAACCGCCAAAATGACCACCCATTCCATCACAAAGTAATGCTAATGTTGCTATATTTCCCTCAATTACAATTGCTCTATCTTGATTTTCTTCACGAACAACTCCTATATTAGTATTTATTTTATAATTCATAATTTTCCCTTTTAATGATATTCGCAATGTTTTCAACAGAATCTGATAATTTATTATTAACAATTATAAACATAAAATCGTTCGTTTGAGTTATTTCTTTTTTAGCTTTTTCCAATCTTAGTTGCAACGACTCATTTGTCTCTGAATTTCTATTCCTAATTCTCTGTTCAAGAACTTTAATGCTAGGAGGTTTAATAAAGATCGAAATTAGATTATTCATTTCATTTTCTTCTCTATATCTTTTGATGATGTTTATTGCACCAATGGTGTCAACTTCAACAAGAACATTGTTACCTTTCTCAAGCAATCTTTTAACTTCACTTTTCAAAGTACCATAATAATTTTCAAAGTGTTTAGAATATTCAAGAAATTCATTATTTTTAATTCTTTTTTTAAATTCATTTTTATTTACAAAATAATAATGTTCTCCCTCAATTTCTGCTTCTCTTTTATTTCTAGTAGTCATAGAACATGAAAGTGCAAGTTTGAGATCTAATATTTTGAAAAGTTCTTTTTCGATCGTTCCTTTGCCTACACCAGATGGTCCAGCAATTATAATAATTTTATTCATATTTTATTGAAATTATACTTAAGAAAATAATATATTTTTTAAATTATCATTTTTAATTATTTAAATATTATTGATTATAAATTTTAATATCTTTTTTAAGTTATTATTTAAATATGATTTCATTAAAAGGTAAATTTGTTAGATATATATATCAAAATGCTGAGAATGATTTTTCTGTAGCTATTTTCAAACCGGATTCTGAATATAAAATAAATGAGGGGAGCATTTCATTATCTACTCCAAACATAACAATTTCTATGAGAAATATAAATATTTCAATTAATAAATTATGTATCATTCATATTGTTGCATCAAAAAGTGCTAAATATCAAGATAGTTTTGAATTAGTTTCAATTGAAGAAAATATTATTGATTCAAATTCTGCTGCAATTGATTATTTATCGTCAAAAAAATTTAAGAATATCACCAAATCAATAGCCACAAAAATAATTGATTCATTTGGAATTGATTTTTTAAATAAACCAGAAAATTATTTAGATGAATTAAAGAAAATTATCTCTGAAAAGAAGATGGTCTTATTAATTGAACAAATTAATAACCAAAAAATATATCAAAAGATTCAAGAAACATTTGTAAGAAATAATTTGTCAATGCGTTTATTATATATAGTTGAAAAAAAATATCAAGATGAAGAATTATTAAAATTCCTAGAAACTGATATTTATTCAGTTTTAGATTGAGAAGAAAATGTCAATTTTTTTGATGTTGATAATGTTGCTGAAATATTTCTTAAGGGTTTTTCTAATGAAATTAGATTAGATAAATATATTAACTGATCATTAATTAATTTATCTTTTTCAACAGGTTCTACTGTTTTTGAGATTAAAAATTTATATTATTCTATTGCTAGAGCTTTTGGGATGACAAAGGATGAATTTCTAGATTCCATTAGTAGATTAATAAATCAAGAAATAGTGATTTTATCTATTGACAAAAGATCAATAGCCCCTAATTCCATTTTAATAAAAGAAGCATATATTGCAAAAAGAATGATTGATTTAAACAATAATAAACTTTTGCCTTTTGTTGGAGAAATAAATAAAGAAGGAATCGATAGAATTCAAAGTGATGCGTTGATATATGCTCTGAATAATCCACTAACAATAATTTCTGGTTATCCTGGCACTGGTAAAACAACTTTGGTTGATAAATTTGTTAAGAGTTTAACAAAAAGTGAAGCAAAAACCTTTAGTCTTCTTGCACCAACAGGAAAGGCGGCATATCAGATATTTTTAAAAACAGGTTATACAGCCAGAACTATTCATTCGTTTTTGGGAATGAAAAAAGGAAGCAATTATTTTAGAATTAATGCCGAAAATCCTTCACATGTCAAGACATTAATTGTTGATGAATTTTCAATGATAAATATTGATCTATTTTATTCACTATTAATTGGTTGTCCTTTCTTGGAAAGAATAATATTAATTGGAGATAAAAATCAATTACCATCAATAGGAGCTGGATATTTATTGAATGATTTTATTGCTTCTAAAAAATTCAAGACCTTTCTACTTGAGAAAATATATCGCCAAGGACATGAATCCGAAATAATTGATGTTGCACTTTCCATTAATAATCACAAAATACCAATTTTTAATGGTGATGAATGTACATTTATTGAAAAAAATGAGAAAATTGCTAAAAATGAAATAATTAATAAAATTAATTATTATATAGATAATAATATTAGTCTTACAGATTATCAAATATTAATTCCAATGTACTCTGGTGAATGTGGAATTGATAAATTAAATGTCTTAATACAAGAAAAATATTCAAAGGGAAAACAAGGTATTGAGATTAGAAATAATGTATTTTATATTGGTGATAAAGTTATTCAAATTGAAAATGATAATGATGCTAATGTTTTTAATGGAGAGATAGGTTTTATTAGTGAATTCAATACAAAAAATGAAGTTACAATTAAATTTGAAGATGGAAAAAGCATTAAATATAATCAAACTAACTTTCTAAAAAATATAAAACTTGCTTATGCTATTTCGGTACATAAATTCCAAGGTAGTGAAGCGAAAAATATCATTCTCGTTTTGTATTATTCACATTTTGCATTACTCAGCAAAAAACTTCTTTATACTGCAATAACAAGAGCTGCCGAAAATTTAATAATTTTTGGTGAAATGAAAGCTATTAAAGCATGTATTGAAAATGATAATGATTCTAAAAGAACCGGGAATATTTTAAATTTCTTATCAAAATAAAAATTGTATAATTATGAATATGAAAGTTATTATTGGTCTTGGAAATCCTGGTGAAGAATACAAAAATACTAGACACAATATTGGTTTCCAAATTGTGGATTTAATTTGTAAAGAATATGATGCAACATTGAACATCAATAGATTTGGTGGTGTTTTCTTTATGGATAAAGATATTATTATTGCTAAACCAATGACATATATGAACAATAGTGGAACTTTTGTTAGAGATTTATTGAATTTTTATAAAATAAGAAATGAGGACATTCTTATTATTTATGATGACATTGATTTAGATGTTGGCAAGGCTAAGATCAAAGCATTTGGATCAGCAGGTGGCCATAATGGTATGAAAAGTATTATTGAGAATCTGAAAACAGATGAAATTAAAAGATTAAAAATTGGAATTGGAAGGCCAAAAAATCCAAAAGCCATTTCTAAATACGTTTTAAATAATATTTCTAAAGCCGATGCAGTAATTTTAGATAAAGTTAAAGAGCAAGCTAAAAAAATTGCAATTAGTTTTGTTTACAATGATATAAGAATAATAATAAATAATTTTAATGGAAAAACAAAATAATAGAAAGCTTGTAGCCGTTAGTGGCGGTGTTGATTCAATGTTTTTATTGAATGAATTAAAAAATGAAGATATCATTGTTGCTCATGTGAATTATAATCTTAGAAAGGATGTAGAAATTGATTTTAAGATTATTAACAATTTTTGTCAAATTAATAATTTAAAATTAAAAACATATTCTATTAATGAGAAACATGATGGTAATTTTCAAGAATGAGCTAGAAATAAAAGATATCTCTTTTTCAAAGAAGTCTATGATCGATATAAATGTAGTGAATTGATTACTGCTCATCATAAAGATGATTTTCTTGAAACAGCAATAATGCAGTGAAAATCAAAAAGAATTCCATATACCTATGGTATAAATAAAAATAATGAAATTTATGGAATGAATGTATATAGGCCAATTTTATTTGAATATTGAAAATCGGAAATTTATGTTTTATCGAAAGAAAATAAAATTCAATATAATGATGATTCATCAAATTTTACCAATAAATATGAAAGAAATAAAATAAGAGGTTTTCTTGATAAAAAGAATATTACGGTAAAAGAAATACTTTTAAAGTCTTTTAAATATGTAAATATTACAAAACGTATTAGAAAGATCGAAATAATAAAAAAATATATAGAATGACAAGCATCATCATTCAGTATTGAGTTTTTGAAAAATAATGATGATTACTGTAATGAACTTATTTTTAAGTTATTAATTGAATATGACAATAAAATTAACATTAATTTTAATGTTTTAAAATCTATTAAAACATTCATTATGGCAAAAAATGGTAATAAGATTTTCATTTTGTCAGGAAATAGAAAAATCTTCAAAGTAAATAATAATGTTATTATTAAATAAAAATCAATTATAATTAAATATAAAATTAAAACCTAACTCTAGATAAGTATTAATGAAATGAGGAAATATGAATGAAAATAAAAAGAGTAATACACCAAAAAAGAAAAATCTCTTTTTAATTGTTTCGATAATAATTTTAATTGCTTTATTCGGTTTTTTTCTATTCAATGTTTTTAATACAACGGGAACAAAGTTATCATTAAG
>JBOFXM010000092.1:0-1415 GCA_051654165.1 Metamycoplasmataceae bacterium | reverse complement strand
TTTCTTCTCAACAGGTTTAGTTGTTTTCTTCTCAACAGGTTTAGTTGTTTTCTTCTCAACTGTTTTAGTAACTTTTTTCTCTAAAGGTTTGATGGATTTCTTTTTAGCAGGCTTTGGAGTTTCTTTTACAACTTGTTTAGTAGATTTTTTATTTATTGTATTTTTTTTCTCTTCTTTTTTTAGACTTTTTTCATAATTATTTTTTAGTTCTTCTTCATTAAAAAATTTATCACTGTCCTTAACTAATTTAAGTTCTATTGTTTTCGAAGCTGCTTTCAAATCTCTTCTTGCCATTTCTTCAATTGTAAAAACCATTTTCGAAAATTTATCACCTGTTGATTGTTGAACAAGCATTTGTGCAGGTGTTTTAAGTTGTTTGAAATAAGTAACCGCAGCAGTCTGAGTTTTGAAAATACGATAAAAAAGCTTGTCATTTTCAAGAACTACTCAAATTTTATCACCCGTTCTATTTATTCTTCTTGTGCAAGTATACTGTCTTGTTGCTTTCATGTTACATACTCCTAAACTAAATAATAAAATTATAAAGCATTTTTATTTAAATTTTTCTATTAACTTCCAAAATATGAAAACATTTTATCAACAAGAGCTATATTAAATTTGAAATGAAAAGAATATTAATTAAAAAAAATGCTTGAAGCATTTTTATATTACTTATTTTATATTTTCAAGATCGGGATCAATAACACTTAATTTTGTATGTTCATCATATGCATTTTTATCTAAAACATATTTCACTAAATCCAAATCGTTTTGGTAAATTTTAACTTGATGTCTATCACTGATTAATTTTCCTAAATTTGGTTTAGTATTATTTGGATGTGATTTTATTTTATAAGGAGAGATTAATGGTTTCTGTTTTGGAAAAAGATCATCCACAAATGAGAAATCAAGTTCTCTAGTGATAAAACGATTTCGATGATTATGTGATTCAATTTCTTCATCTTTAGAATCTAAATTTGATAAATAAGCATCTTCATCAAATAACTCATCACTATTTTCTACAATCCCACCATCATAATCTTGCAGAGCTTGAGCCAAACCTCTTTTTTTTGTTTCAAGTTTAGTATAAACAATGTTAGAAAAAACATTATCATGTAAGTCTTGAACTAACATTTCTGCATAAATTGTTTTTAATTTCTTAAAATAAGAAATAGCTAGTGTACGATTTGTGAAAATACGATAAAATTTTCTTCCATCTTCAAGAACAACTCATATTTTTTTGTTATCTTTATTTTTTCTTCTAGAACAAGTGTATTGTCTTGTGGGTTTTGATGTAATTGTTCTTGCTCTTTTTATTGTTTCTGTTTTCATATCTTTATAGTCTTTCCGATCTGTTATAAATATCTTTCTATATTAAAAAAATTATAGAGTATTTTTAGAAAAAAAAGACATTT
>JBOFXM010000091.1:0-5413 GCA_051654165.1 Metamycoplasmataceae bacterium | reverse complement strand
GTAGTTCTACTAACAATTCTTGGAGCTTGTTGATGAGTTTGTTGAATAACAGGTTGAATTATAGGTTGAATTAAAGTTTCAGTAGGAGTAGATGAATTATTGTATGAAGAATTATTCATTGTATATGGATTAAAAATCATTGTGTTTGCACCTAATGGATTAGAATCAGTATTTAACATTTGATTTGGAACAGCTGTAAATTCTATAGTTCCATTATTGTATGGTCTTTGGATATTTTGATTATTATTTTGTTGTGCAACTGGAACTCAAACATCATTTGAACCATTATTAAAATTTGTTGTGTTGAATCTATTGTCATTCGAATTCATTGTTGCTCCCTTGATTCCATAAAAATTATGAAAGTTATTTTTTAAAATTTTACCATTATTATTCATATTATTTTCAAAATTGTTATTTAAAAAATATTGACTGGGCGGATATTTGAACTTAAATTTATAATTACCAAAATCATTTTTAAAATTAAAATCATTAATATTAACACCAAAAGTTCCTCTGTTCATCATCCCATAATTTTGATAATTATAATTTTGATTGTAATTATAATCATTAATGAAACCATAAGGTTGTGTTGTCATATAATTTAATTGAGCATTTTCAATATTACTAATGTCATTATTTTTAACATTATTATCATCTTTAGATTTTTCATTATAAGCAACATCAATATCTAAAACAATATCTTTTTGATCAATTTTTTCATCCTTAATATTATCTGGAGAATTTCTCACAATATCTCTAATAACTTGAGGACCATAAGATTCAGAATGTTGTGCATCAATTGGATTAATATTATCATCATTAACTTGAACATCTTCTTTTTCAATTTTAATAGGCTTGGCATCATAAACAGTGGAAATTTCTTCAGCAATATCATTATCAAATATTAGATATGAATTTTTATTATTATAAAGTCTATCGATTCCTTTTTCTTCTAACAAATCTCTTCCAGTTTCAGGATCAATTTGTAAAGAATGAAATAAATTTCTTTTCAAAATTCTTGAAGCATTTTCCTTTGTTCCTGGAACAACTCCAATGGTATGAACAAGTACATCATCCTTAATTTCTGATTTTATATAACCATCAAAAGAATCTTTCAAGTTCTCTTTTTTAGTTGATTTAGAATTAGCTTTTTGAAATCAAATAATTCCAACATTGTTGAATGAAAGATAATAATTTAAACAATCCTCACGACTCTTAAAATTTGCAATGGGCTTTTCATTAGCCTGTTTTAATTTTCATGAAAAGGGTAAATTATTTCTGTTATATAAACAATAAAATTTTTTCATTTGTACCTCTCTAGAAAGATTATGAATATTTTCTTAAAACATAATTATAACATTTTTTTGATTTAAATACTTTATGCAATAATTATTTAATTGATATAAGTATACAAACTATTTTTCATTTAAAAGAAAAAAAATAAGACAAACCAAACAAAACCAGCAATGATAATTAAAGTTATAATAAGCCTTAAAAATCCACCACTTCTTTTGATAATAATAGTTTGGTTTCCAAATTGAGGTGCAGGTTTTATTGGAGCATTTATATTAAAAATATGTTCGAATTTAGTTAGAGTTGAAAATACATCCCCAGATATTAATAAGAAATAAAACATTGAATTTTCATCATCAAAAATATTATCTTCATGAATCATTTTCATCATTCAATTATAAATTTCTTGTGATTGTAATCTACTTTCAGGAATACTTTCATTAATTTTTCTTAATGATGTTCTCATTTTTTTAACTTTTTGTTTTTGAATTGCATCATTTTCAATCTCTTTAATTAAAGATGACTTAACTCTTTTAATATGCTCATTAGAACAGAAAGCTTTGAAAATTTTAGTTGCTGTTTTATGCTTTAACATTTCAATAGTTCCTTTACCACCAGATCAAAAAGTAAGTCAAAAATATGAATAAGCACTGATTATTTCTCTTTCGGTTTTAAAATTATTTCTTAAGCGATCGAAAAAATATGAATCAGCTCTTGAAAAGGATGAAAACATTTCATGTAAAACCTTATAATCAATTTCACTTCTTTTATATTGTTTGTTATATTCTTTATTAGATTTGCCAGAATTATTTTTAATAAAATCATCATATGTTTTCCTAGAAGATGGATCTTTTAGAGTGTCATATGCTGCACTAATCTCTTTAAATTTTTCTTCAGCATCTTTTTCTTTAGACACATCTGGATGAAACATTTTTGCTTTTATAAAATATGCTTTCTTTATTTCAGCACTAGTAGCATTATTTGGAATCCCAAGAATTTTATAATAGTTTTTATTCATTCAATTATTATAAATCATTTTGAATTTTGTTTTAATTATTAGAAAGATAATTATTAATATCTAAATCATTTTTAGTCATTTTTATAAATGAATTTTGTGACACCACATTATTATTAATTTTTTTACGATTATGTTTTCTAATTGGTTTTTCGATTAATTTAAAAGATGTGATTATTTCTTCATTCTTTGCTTTAAATAATCTATGTTCAATTTCTTTTTCAATTTCTAAAATGAAAAATGGAATTAATCCACCACAAATACCAATCACATATATTGATCAATGTGCTAAATCATTAGCTGATTTATTGCCAAATATTTGTGATAGTTGTTCAGGACTAATTATTGAAGTATCAAGAACAAAATCAGGTCTTTCAGCAAAAACTGAAGACAGTTGTGGAACTAAAATTGCTAATATAATTATTATTAAAGAAAAAATAGTTGCAAAATAAACTCATTTATTTTCAGCAAATTTAGTTTTAAAAATTGAGATTGAAGATGACATACTAATGGATTTGAGAACACCTCCAATCGTAATTGAAATAAAGGCCGCTATAGAACCATAATAAAATCTTAAGCCAGGTGCATTAATTAAAATTGCAACATATGAACCCAAGCCATAACCAATAATTGTCATTATTCCACTTATGATACCTGAAAATAGAATCTGGAACAAAAGACCTCCTGCTAAGATTGATTCAAATTTGGATCTAGGCCTTTTATCCATAAGTGAAGAAGTCGTACGTTGCATTCCTAATGCTACACCTGGTAAACTTTCAATAACAATATGATTTAATAATATTTGAATTGTTGTTAATGTGGTTTGAAAACGAATATTACTATTTAAATAATCCAAACCTTCTTGATTAGGTGATGTTCCTAGTGCAAAATCATTAGAGGTGATTGTTCCTCAACCAAATAACTCAAAAGCAATATAAAAAACAAACATACCAACTACTATTGATACAACACCAGCAATATTAGTGCTTAATAGAAATTTGACAATTCTTCTTATATTATCATAAATACTTCTTCCAGATTTTACAGATTCTACAATTGTTGCAAAATTATCATCTGTTAAAATCATATCTGCTGCACCTTTAGAAACATCTGTACCGGCAATTCCCATGGCACAACCTATATCAGCGGCTTGAAGTGCTGGGGCATCATTTACACCATCACCAGTCATTGCAACTACCTGATCTCTAGATTGTCAAGCTTTAACAATTCTAATTTTATTAATAGGAGAAACCCTCGCAAAAACTGAATATTTTTCAATATTTTCATTTAAATATTGGTCTGTTAATTGATCCAATTGGACACCAGTAATCGCTAATTCCTCTTGTCCTCGAATTATACCTAAATCCTTTGCAATTGCAATAGCTGTATTTAAATGATCACCTGTAATCATAACTGGTTTGATTCCTGCAGCTATACATTCTTCGATTGATGTTTTTACTTCTTCACGAGGAGGATCAATCATTCCGATTAAGCCAATGAAAGTTAAATCATTTTCAACAGCTTCAGGTTTTAAATTATCTAATTTTCCTAATTTCTCATTATATTCTTTGACAGCAATTGCTAAAACTCTAATTGAATTATTACTTCAATTGTCGTTTATTATTGTTGCTAATTCACTATTAAAATTTTTACACCGTTGGAAAAGAACATCAGGAGCACCTTTAACAATAATCATTTTTTTACCATTAATTTTATTGATAACTGTCATTAATTTACGATCGGAATCAAAAGGTATGCTTCCAATTCTTTCATTTTCATTTTTTCATTTTTCAACTGAAAAACCTTTTTTTAGAGCAAGTTCAGCAATGGAAATTTCAGTAGGATCCCCAATTGGAGGTTTGGTATCTTTTTCTTTACCTTCCGGGACAATGCTATCTGTACAGAGAGTTGCCATTTTTAATAAATAATTTTGTTCTTCACTAAATTCAAGATTATCAATATTTTCTGTATTTGATTCACTTGATCATAATTTTACAATCGTCATTTTATTCATGGTAAGAGTTCCTGTTTTATCAGAACAAATAACAGCAGTTGAACCAAATGTTTCAACCGCTGCAAATTTTTTAATTAATCCATTTTTTTCCGACATTCTTTTAACACCAATCGCTAAAATAATATTAACTATTGCACTTAAACCTTCTGGAATTGCTGCTGCTGCTAGTGAAACCCCTAATAATAATGAAGGTTGAAAAGCTGATAAACCATTTTGAATAACACCTTCAATGACAAAAAGCGAGAAGAAAAAAGTAATGATTGTTATTATAATTCCAATTAAACCTAAATACATTCCCAGTTTTTGCAGTTTTAATTGTAATGGAGTCATTCTTGCTGATTTAGAATTTAATAGAGCTGCTATTTTACCAATTTCGGTTTTGTTCCCAACAGCTGTAACAATTGAAAAACCACGTCCATTTATAACATCTGTTCCTGAAAATAATCTATTAATTTGTTCACCAATTGGCATATTAGTTGACGTAATTATATTGGCATCTTTTATTATTTCTGAAGATTCACCTGTTAAAACACTTTCTATACATTTTAAATTGTTACTTGAATACAAGAGTGAATCCGCGGAAATAGAATCACCAGCTTCAACAAGCAAAACATCACCAACTACTAGTTCATTTGAAGGTATCATAATGATTTTTCCATTTCTTAAAACCTTAGCCTGAGAAGTAGTCATTTTTCGTAATTCCATAATTGCATTGTTAGATTTGTGTTCTTGAAATGAACCAAATAAAGCATTTATTAATACAATAGAAATCAAAACAAAAGCCTGAACATAAGTGATTATTATTCCAGGTTCATCGGGATTCGTAATACTATTATAAATAGATAATCCAAGTGATAGAAATCCAGCACTTAATAATAAAATTGGCATTAATTCAATTAGTTGTCGAAAAAATAATGAAAAAAAACTTTTGTTTCTTATTTCTTCTAAAACATTTGAACCAAATTTATCTCTTGACTCCAAAACTTCTTTATCAGTTAATCCAGTATCTTTATTAGTTTTAATATACTTTGATATGTCAATCTGGTTTGCTTCGATTTTTGGTTTATTAGATTTCATTAATTACCACTCTT
>JBOFXM010000090.1:0-1698 GCA_051654165.1 Metamycoplasmataceae bacterium | reverse complement strand
CAGTCGCGATTAATCTCATAACATTATTCGAGTAGTCAATATTTACACCATTAAATATAATATCAACATCACTTGAAGATGCGGCAAATAAAACATTTTTAGCTGCATTTCTCAATCTTTTTGCATTAATGGTTAATTTGATACCTTGTAAAGAAAAATCAATAATTGGATATTCTGAAGAATCGAATAAATTTAATTCATATTTATCTGTTCCATTAGTAATAAACAATATATTACCTTTATTGAAAATTTCAATATTCCCTTGGCATTTTCTAATAACATTTGCAAATAACATTGAAGGTATAAGTAACTTGCCAGTTTCTTCAATTCTTAAAATATTTTCATTCGTATGAATTGTTTTAATAATTGATAAATTACCATCTGATCCAATAATAGTCACTCTATCATCCATGACTTCTAACAATATTCCTCTTAAAGGAAGAAATATATTGTTATTATTAACACATTTACCTACTTCATCAAGGATTTTAATAATCTCTTTTGCATCAACAATAATTTTCATATAATTCTTTCCTTTCTTTTATTATTTTTTATAATAATGTGTGTTGATATTGTTTATAAGTCTTAAACACACCATAAACACTGTATTTTTAATAACAATTTAGTGTGGAAAACTTAATTGGCTTTATTTTATAAATAAAACCATTGAACATAACACTTCTCGATATGGATGCTACATTTCTGTCCTGACCAAGTTACAAGGTTGCTATTTCAATGGCACAATAATTATATATAAATTTATGAAGGTTTTTTTAATATTCTAAACATATTAGTTTTATAAATTTCTACTCCTGGCTGATTAAATGGATTCACTTCCATTAAATAAGCACTCATTGCAACAGCTCTTTCAAAAAACATAACAATAGAGCCGAAAGTTTCCTCATTTAATTCTGGAAGTTCGATGTGCATGTTCGGAACTTGACCAACAGAAGTGTGAGCATCCAAAGTAGCTTGAAATGCAACATTATTAATTTCATGAACACTTCTATTAATTAAATAATTTAAATTATCTAAATTATCTCTATCTTCTACTATTTCTAAATCAATAATTGGTTTTTTAACGGTAATAACTGTTTCAAATAAAACTTTTGAACCTTCTTGGATAAATTGTCCTAATGAATGAAGATCTGTAGAAAAAATTGAACTACTAGGTAACAAACCTTTGTTTAGTTTTCCTTCTGATTCACCAAATAATTGTTTTCATCATTCCAGAAAAAAATCTAAATTAGGTTCATATGCCACAAGCATTTCTGAAGCAAACTTTTTTTCTTTTCATAAAATAAATCTTGTAACAGCATATTGATAAGCTAAATTATCTTCTAATGAATCAATTGAATAATCCTCATTAGATATTTTAGCACCATGAATCATCTTTTTAATATTTAAACCAACACATGCAAATGGAAATAAACCAACTGGAGTTAAAACAGAAAATCTACCACCTATATTATCTGGAATAACAAATTTTTGATATCCCTCTTGTTCTGCAAGTTGAAATAAAGATCCTTTATTTGCATCTGTAGTTGCAATAATGTAATCCTTAGCATTATTTTTTCCAATAGTATCTTCTAATAATTTTTTAAACATTCTAAATGCTATTGCAGGTTCTGTTGTTGTTCCAGATTTTGAAATAACATTAATTGCGAATCTTTTGTTCTCAACATATTTTAGTTTTTG
>JBOFXM010000089.1:0-1712 GCA_051654165.1 Metamycoplasmataceae bacterium | reverse complement strand
TACTATAATTTCATTAGCATTTAAAATCACTGCTTCAGTTTTAGGCGTAATATTTAAAACAGTTTCTAAATTAAACTCTTTCGAAATTGCTAGTTGATTATCATTAAAAATAAATCCATCTTTTCTAGTTAAAGTAATTGTATGAGCACTTCCACTAGTTTGAGTTTTATTATCAATAGTTACGGTAATATTATTTAAATCATTTTCTTTAATATTATTAAATAATTTTTCTAAAGTTCTTATGGAACCTAATGAGTCTCCTTTAATTTCATTAGCATTTAAAATCACTGCTTCAGTTTTAGGTGTAATATTTAAAACAGTTTCTAAATTAAATTCTTTCGAAATTGATTGCTGATCATTTCCGAAAATAAATCCATCTTTTCTAGTTAAAGTAATAGTATGTTTGCTTCCACTAGTTTGAGTTTTATTATCAATAGTTACGGTAATATTATTTAAATCATTTTCTTTAATATTATTAAATAATTTTTCTAAAGTTGTTATGGAACCTAGTGAGTCTCCTTTAATTTCATTAGCATTTAAAATCACTGCTCCAGTTTTAGGTGTAATATTTAAAATAGTTTCTAATTTAAAAGTTTTAGAAATAGTTTTTTCGCCATTAGAAAATGCAAATCCATAATTACCTGTTAAAGTAATTGTGTGAGTAGTTGCACTTCCAGGTGTTGTATTATCAATAGTTACACTAAAATTTGCAAAATTAATTGCATTTACACCATCAAATAATTTTTCTAATGTTTTTAAAGTTTTATATGTATCACCTTTTATATCACTAGAACTTAAAATTAATGTTTCCTCATTAGGAATAATATTTAAATAAGTATCTAATCTAAATTGTTTAGAAATAGTTTCTTGATCATTTTCAAAAATATATCCATCTTTTCTGGTTAATGTAATTACATGTTCACTTTCACTCTCAAAATGATTATTATTAATAATTATTGTAAAAGAATCATAATTGCTTTCATTTATATTATTGAATAATTTTTGAAGAGTTTCTAAAGAATATATTTGATTCTCTACATCTTTTAGACTTAAGATTACATCATTATTTATAGGTTTAATATTTAAAATAGTTTCTAAAGTAAATGTTATCGAAATCATTTTACCTTCATTAAATGTAAACCATTCATTAGCTTCTAAAGTAATTGTGTGAGTAGTTGCACCTCCAGGTGTTGTATTATCAATAGTTACATTAAAATTTGCAAAATTAGAATCATCTACACCTTCAAATAATTTTTTCACTGTATTTAAAGTTTTATATGTATTATTTTTTATATCACTAGCACTTAAAATTAATGCTTTATCTATAGGGGCAATTTCTAAAACAGTTTCAACTCTGAATTTTATTGATTCAAGTTTTCTTAATCCATTAATAGTTACACCAGGTAATGGTTCAAAAACTACTTGGTATATTTTTCCATTAACTGTTTCTTCTTCATTAACTTTAACATTAATATTTAAAAGGTTCTCGACAGTTAAATCATCACCTTCAAACAATCTTTTTAATAAATTTAAATCATTAGTTACTTTTAAAAGTTCAATATCTTTTGATGTTAGGTTAGGAGAAATAGTTTTTTTAGCTTCAATTGTTAAATCTAAAATAACAGGTAAAGTAAAATCATCTGAAACTACAGATTTACCACCATTAATTGAAAATCCTTGTATTGCAAGTAAAACAATTCGATGATTTGTAC
>JBOFXM010000088.1:0-1522 GCA_051654165.1 Metamycoplasmataceae bacterium | reverse complement strand
TCTCTTTTTCATTTTTAACAATATCTTTAAACAATCTCTTCGATTTTAAAAGTTGATATTTTAGTATTTTATTTTTTCCTTCAACTGAAAGATTATAATTTTTGCTTTTTAATTTTTTTATTTCTCAAACAAATGTTGCTGCCTCTTCCTTTACAATATCAGTATTTGTATTACTTTTAACTAAACTTAATGACCTTAGCTCATTTGTATATATTTGATTAGTACTTAATCCATTTGTGTTTTTGTGATTATCAAAAAAATTTTCTAATCATTTTTTTCTTATGTTTACAAACAAATATAAACTCAATATAATTAAAATAAGTGATATTGGAATTAACAGGTAAAGTAATTTGATGTAAAGCATATTATAAATTATAAATAAATAACATTTTTTTAATCAAATTTTTGCTATCAATCATGTAAATATCATCTCATTATTTCAAAATGTTATTTAAAAATAACATTTAAAAAAAACAAGCAATTTTTAAAATACTTTATAATTGATTAGATTAATATTCTTATAAATTTAATGAGGGAGACATAATATGTTATTAAATGTTAAGAAACCATTATTTGAAGATGATCTTTCTTCAGATTCGTCCAATCAATTACAAAATCAAACAAATATTGATAATAATACTGCTGCACAAAATACTGCTCCTCATAATATTTCTAAGAATAATAATAGTGAAATGGCTGTAGAAATGATTAATATAACAAAAGAATTTCCTGGAATAAAAGCTAATGATGATATTAATTTGGCAATAAGAAGAGGTTCAATTCATGCATTAGTTGGAGAAAATGGTGCAGGAAAATCAACTTTAATGTCAATTTTGTTTGGTATTTATAAACCAACCTTGGGATCAATCAAAATTGATGGTTCAACAGTTTTAATTGATGGTCCTAATCAAGCAAATGACATGGGTATTGGGATGGTCCATCAACATTTTAAATTAGTAGGAAATTATACAAATTTCGAAAATATTATTTTAGGTGCAGAATTTGAAAAAAAAGGATTTCTTGACCGTGAAACATCTTTAGCAAAAATTAAATTATTACAAAACAAATTTGGATTGCGTTTTGATTTAGATGAAATAACATCAGATGCTCCGGTTGTTACTCGGCAAAAAATTGAAATTTTAAAAATGTTGTATAGAGATGCAGAAATATTGATTTTTGATGAACCTACTGCTGTACTTGCTCCTAAAGAAATTGATGAATTCTTAAATATTTTAGGCTTTTTAAAACAAAATGGCAAAACCATTCTTTTCATCACACATAAATTATGAGAAGTTATGAAAGTTTCTGATGAAATTACTGTTATTAGACATGGGAAAGTTGTAAAACATTATGAATCAATTGAAAATATTACCACAACTGAAATAGCTAATTGAATGGTTGGCGAAAATGTTGTCTATGCTAAGAATCAAGATCAATCATATTCAGATGATATAATTTTAAAATTGGAAAATGTTTTTTCTGGTGATAAATTAAAAAATCTAAGTTTGGAAGTTCATGCAGG
>JBOFXM010000087.1:0-1995 GCA_051654165.1 Metamycoplasmataceae bacterium | reverse complement strand
TATCATTACTTATAAAATTAGTAATAGCTAAACTAGTACCTAATATTCAGGTTAACCCTATTATTGATAGAGATCCAATCATAATGTTTTTGTTTTGATTTTTAAATTTCATATTTTCACTTTCCAATTCAATAATTTTCATATATACCTAAAATAATTATTAAATAAAATTTAGACAATAAAATTATAACAAAATATGTTGAAAACTTGATAGTTTAACTAATATTGATAATTGCAAGGCTATAAATAATTTAAAATAAATTATTGCGAGAAGATTAGTTTTTGAAATTTCTATATATTATCTAATATAAGAATCTGTTTATTAACTGATTTCCAATAAAATAAATTATTTTATTTTTATGATGCCATATTCTTTTATTTGCTCATCAGTGATTGAAGATGGAGAATTAGATAATACATCAATACCATTTGCATTTTTTGGAAAGGCTATAACATCTCTAATGGATTTCGATTTTGAAAGAATCATAATTATTCGATCAACGCCAAATGAAATTCCTCCATGTGGAGGTGTCCCATAATTAAATGCTTCTAAAAAAAATCCAAATTGAGATTCTATTTGATTTTTTTCCAATTTAAGAGTTTCAAAAATTTTTGTTTGAAGAATTGGATCACTTATTCTAATTGATCCTGATGAGAGTTCATAGCCATTTAAAACTAAATCATAAGCTCTAGCATTTACTTTAAGTGGTTCAGTATCTAAATATTTTAAAGTTTCTTTTGTTGGATGCGTAAATGGATGATGCATTGAAGATATATTACCATCAATTTCCTCAAATAATGGTCAATCAACAATTCAAACAAATTTGTATTCATTAGGATTTGCATATGAAAATAGTTCATTAGCTTTTGTTCTAACAGCACCTAATGATTTATTAACGATTTCTAATTCATCAGCAATGAAAATTAATGTTGAATTCGTAATTTCAAAAATTCTAATAATTTCTTCTAATTCATTTTTAATTGATATATTCAATTTATTATCTGAAAACATTGAATCATTTATTTTAATTGTTATAATTTTTTTCGCACCATTTTGTAAGGCGATTTCTTCTAATGAAGTAATTTCTTTAGAAGATATTATATGATCAAATTTCAACATTTTAATTGCTTTTTTTCTAAATATTTCAGTCCCAGTGTTTTTAAATATTTTAGAAACATCTAAAAGTTTTAAATCAAATCTTAAATCCGGCTTATCAGTTCCATAGTTATTCATAGCATCAATAAAAGACATTCTATCAAATGGTGGAATCAATTCATAGTCAATGACTTTCATTATTTCAATTCATAAATTTTCCATTATTGTAAATAATTCATCTTCATTAATAAAAGACATTTCAATATCCATTTGAGTAAATTCGGGTTGTCGATCTTTTCTCATGTCTTCATCACGAAAAGCACGTGCAATTTGAAAATATCTTTCAAAACCCGAAATCATTAATAGTTGTTTATATAATTGAGGTGATTGTGGAAGAGCAAAAAATTTTCCATCCATTCTCGTTGGTACCAAAAAATCTCTAGCTCCTTCAGGAGTTGATTTGGAAAGATTAGGTGTTTCAATTTCGAGAAAGTTATTGGTATTAAAAAAATCTCTAGCCGCTCTTAATACTTTATGTCTCAAAAGTAAATTTGCATACATCTTAGGTCTTCTTAAATCTAAATATCTATGTTTTAGCCTAGTGTCTTCCTTAGCGTTTAAATCATCTTTTATTTCAAATGGTAATTCGTTTGATTTACTTAATATTTTATAATCAGTAATCGTAATTTCATAATTTCCTGTTGGAATATTATGATTTGGTGATTTTCTTTTATTTATAATTCCAGTAATTTCAAGAACAGATTCTTTTGTAAAATCAATTTTCTCTGGGAAAATAAGTTGAACAATTCCTGTTCTGTCTCTTAAATCAATGAAAGAAATTTTACCCATTTTTCGTATATTTGAAACTCAACCATGAAGTGTGATTGAATCATTTTCTT
>JBOFXM010000086.1:0-3664 GCA_051654165.1 Metamycoplasmataceae bacterium | reverse complement strand
CATTTCTCTTAATTCAAACCTTTAAATTTGAACTAAGTGCATTAACAACTGAAGCACCAACACCATGCAATCCTCCTGAAACTTTATAGGTGTCAGAATCAAATTTACCTCCAGCATGTAAAACAGTTAAAACAGTTTCCACAGTGGAAAGTCCTGTTTGTGGATGAACATCAGTTGGAATACCACGCCCATTATCATTGATTGTTACATATCCATTCGAATCAAGTTCTATTGAAATAATAGATGCAAAACCCGCCATGGCTTCATCAATAGAATTATCAACTATTTCTCAAATTAAATGATGCAATCCCTTTTTACCAGTAGTACCAATATACATTCCAGGTCTTTTTCTAACAGGTTCCAAACCTTTTAAAACTTTTATGTTACTTGCTGAATATTGATTTGACATTTTTCCTCTTTTAAAATCACTTAAATTTAATTTATAAATTATATCAAATAATGGGTCCTTTTTATTGTCAATTCAATAAATACTAATTTATTAATTCTTCATCACTAGTTATACTTGAATTAATAATTTCTTTCATACTTTTAATAAACATATTTGCATTTTTTCTAAAAGAATGCTTTAAAAGAAATGTACCAGCAGTATCAGCCAAACCAAAAAATGTTTGTTCTCTATGAACGATTTCCTTGAATTTAATCTTAAAACTACCTTTGAACATTGAAGGAACAATTCTATAATGCAACCAATACTTATCATTAGCATTTAGTCAAAAAATTGCGATTTCATATTTATCTTTATCATGTTCTTCTAAAAGATATTTTGTATATAGGCCTCTAACTTTTATTCCAAATTCTATTCCTTTTTCTAATTCTCTTTTAATTCTGAATGTTTTAGCAATTGTTCTTTCCAAAGCAATTCAGACTTCATCAATTGATTCCGCTTTTATTCTTCTGTTTGCATAAACGATTTTTTGTCGACGAAATTCATCAACAAGTGATGTATAATGCTCTTCTTTTTTTTCAGTACTTTTTTCCTTTAAATCATTATTCATTATATAATCTCCATAACAGTAAGTATAATTAAAATAATCGAAATAATAAATAATATAAAACAACCTAACATTATTCATTTCAAAGAACGATTCAACCCATCATAATTTTTTTTCAAAACAATTCTGAAAAAATTTCTAAAAAATCAAACTATACAAGGAAATATTATTGAAAATACTAATAACACAACAGATAATATAACCATTGGATTCGTTATTCCACTAATATCAGGATCATTTATAGTTGCGATTTCAAAAAAATTTGAAAAAATTTCCTCTATTCCATAATAATTCATTTTAATATTATATATAAATATCTTGATTTGGAAAATAAGTTGTTTTAAAATTTGAACAATTTTTAATATTCTTTTAGCGAATGGTTACATATAATTAGAAAATAACCTATCTAAATTTTAATTGAGCCACTAATCTTTTTGTTACATAAATAAAATATTAGTTGTATAATTAATAATATTTGAAAATTTAAACAGAAATAAATTTTAGAATATATACAAATATAAACAAAAGGAATTATATGAAAATATTATTAGCATGTTCAGCAGGAATGTCAACTTCATTGCTAGAAGCTTCAATTAAGAAATATGCCGATTCAATTGGTCAAGAAATTGATGTTATCGCCTTACCATCAAATGAGGCAAAATCTAAAATAAAAGATTATGATATTGTTTTATTGGGACCTCAGGTTAAATTTATGGAGCAGGCATTCAAAGATGCTGCTGGAAATATTCCAGTAGTAGTTATTCCTGCTGCCGTATATGCAATGGCTAAAGGTGAGGAATGTTTTAAACTTGCTAAAGACAATTTAAAATAATATATATATACTAAAAATTTCAAATATCACTTAATTTTGCTTATTGATTCTAAGCATTATTAAAAATATACTAAAAAAGGAGATCAAAATGACAAATACTAAACAATCTGATTCAAAAGATAAAATCAAGCATGCTTGAGATGTAGCCATTATGAGAATGGGTAAATTAGCTGAACAAAAACATATGTCTGCACTTCGTGATGGATTTGCTTTAATTGTACCGCTAATTATTGCTGCATCAGTCGGTGTTATTAGTATGACATTTATTTTTGGATGATGAGATACTACTTCAACATCCATTCTTGGATGAATAACAATGGGTATCCCAGGACAAACATATACTATGGATAGTGGCGCAATAACATTTGTTGATGGTTCAGTAGCAAAACAAATAAGTACGGTAGGAACGTTCATTTTCTATACAATATGAAAGGGTATATTTAGTAATTTATCTTTATTTGTAACACTAACAATTTCTTATTCTTTAGCTAGAATTAAAAATGTTAAGGATCCATTTATAGCTTCATTAATTGGTCTTGGTGGATTTATGATTTTTTCATATGGTCAAGCTAATTTATTTGGGACTGAAGGTATGTTGGTGTCCATTATATCAGCAATGCTTTCAATAGAACTTTATGCAAATTTCGAGAAAAATAAGAAACTAGAATTACAATTGCCAGCAGGTGTTCCACCAGCTGTTGCAAGATCTTTTTCTAAATTATTTCCAACAATACTTACATTACTAATATTTATAGCAATTCAAGCACCTTTCATGATATTTCGTCAGATATTCACTCAATTAGGAGTAGGAGATAACTTTGGAATTGGACAAGCTATTTCAGTTGCTATTCAAGCACCATTTATGTCATTGATTGAAGATTCAGCTGGGTCACTTTCGTTGGGATTAATTTATGCATTGTTTACAGCAATACTATGATTCTTTGGAATTCATGGAACAAATGTTCTTACAGCTATTTTCTCACCAGTTGCTTTAGTTGCTCTTGCTAATAATCAAGAATATATAGCTTCAGGTGGAGTAGATGGTTCAATAAGTGCCTTTGCCGATGGAACAAATGATGCCTTCGTATTCTTCGGAGGAACAGGAGCAACATTAGCTTTTGTGCTTGTTGGGTTATTATTATCTAAAAAAGCAGAAACAAGAGAAATTCTTAAATTTGGTGGAGCGCCAGCTTTATTCAATATTAATGAGCCATTAATTTTTGGTGTACCATTAATTCTAAACTTTAAATATGCTATTCCATTTATTCTTATTCAACCTATATTATTTCTTATAACATGAATAGCAATTGAACAATTACAATGAGTACCACCAGTTATTGTTAAAATTCCATGAACATCACCAATTGGTGTTGGTGGATTCTTAGCAACTTCAAGTTGACAAGGAATAATTCTAGCATTATTTAACTTTGCCGTTGCAATTGGTATTTATATACCATTTGTATTAATGGCCAACAGATCAGCTAAGAAAAAAGGTGAAGAATTAGTTAAAATAGATTATAAAGGTGGATGACAAAAATTCACAGCTAAAATCTCTAATGGAAAAGTTATTGATAAAGAAGGAGTTAAATAATGGAACAAATTTCTCAAGAACAAGTAATTGTTTATTCAGAATGAAACAAACTAATTATTCCTTCAGCCGCATATGAAAAAAGAACATTTTTTAATATCTTAAAGTATGGAACGGCATTATTGTTGTTAATTATAGGGTTACTTGCATTGTGATTTGCAGCTCAATGACAATCTAATGTTTTACCTTCACTTGGTATTGATATTACAAAATGGAATGCTTATCTAGCAA
>JBOFXM010000085.1:0-1164 GCA_051654165.1 Metamycoplasmataceae bacterium | reverse complement strand
CAGAGATATGTTCAATAGGTCCAATATGGACTTCTATATAGCCAAAATATGTAATAAAAATAAAAATAAATAAATAAGAAAAAAAAAACCTTTTGTGGACCCTTTGGACAGAAATGGGAATCAGAAGGGAAGTCAATGATTATGTATAGTAATTAATTTTCAAGGACTCTTTGACCAAAAATATGTTCAGTAGGTCAAATGTGGACTACTGTCTGGCTGATTTAACATAATAAGGAGTCTATAAGAATATATAGTTGAAAACTTTTTGTTGAAATCTTGGTCAGAAATATGTTCAATATGAACTTCTATATAGCCATAACATGTAATATTTTTTTTTTTTTTTAAACTTAAAGAAAAAAAAACTTTTGTGGACACTTTGGACAGAAATGGGAATCAGAAGGGAAGTCAATGAGTATGTATAGTAAGTTAATTTTCAAGGACTCTTTGGTCAAACATATGTTCAGTAGGTCAAATGTGGACAGCTGATTTAAAATAAAAAGGAGTCTAAGAGAATATATAGTTGAAAACTATTTGTGGACTTCTTGGTCAGAAATATGTTCAGTAGGTCCAATATGGACGTCTCTATAGCCATAACATGTAATATTTTTTTAAAAACAAGAAAAGAAAAAAAAAAACTTTTGCGGACCCTTTGGACAGAAATGGTAATCAGAAGGGAAGTCAATGAGTATGTATAGTAAGTTAATTTTCAAGGACTCAAAAATATGTTCAGGAGGTCAAATATGGACTACTGTCTGGCTGATTTCACATGAGTCTATAAGAATATGTAATTAAAAAATTTTATTGACCTCTTGTTCAGAAATATGTTCAGTAGGTTCAATATCGTCTTCTGTATAGCGATAACATGTAATGTTTTTTTGTTTTTTTTAAATAAGAAAAAAAAAAAAAATTATGGACCCTTTTGACAGAAATTGGAATCAGAATGGAAGTCAATGAGTATGTATAGTAAATTAATTTTCAAGGACTCTTTGGTGAAAAAAATGTTCGGTAGGTCAAATATGAACTACTGTCTGGCTGATTTAACATAAGGAGTCTATAAGAATATATAATTAAAAACTTTTTGTTCACCTCTTGGTCAGAAATATGTTCAGTAGGTTCAATATGGACTTCTGTATAGCCATAAAATGTAAAAAAAAAAAAAAAAAA
>JBOFXM010000084.1:0-2408 GCA_051654165.1 Metamycoplasmataceae bacterium | reverse complement strand
TTTAATGAAGCACAATCAGAATTAATTACTTCTAGAATTTTATCAAGTAAAAATAAAATAATGATTTCTAAAATGAGAAATGCTAAATTAATAATAACTAATTTAGAAAATGTTCAAGGAAATGAAGGAGATCTTGTTATTTTATCAGTTGCTTATGGAAAGCCATCACCTGATAGAAAAATGAGAAATGCTTTTGGTCCTATAAATATGGATGGTGGGAAAAATAGATTAAATGTTGCAGTAACAAGGGCTAAAAACAAAATGATAGTTGTTAAATCATTTAGAGCTGAAGATATGTCTGTTTCGGCGACAAATGTTAATGCACAATGTTTCAGAGATTTTATTGTTCATTGCGACAATATTTCAGATGATTTAATTTTTGAGAAGAAATGATTAACATTTGATTCTTATTTCGAAAAAGAATTGAAAGATGCATTATCAAAATTTGTTTTAGAGCAAGATGGATTTGAAATCTTACCTAAATATAAAATTGGAACCAAAAGAATTGATATAGCTATTTATGATAAATATGCAAAAAAAATAGCTCTAGCATTAGAACTACATCAATGGGAACACAATAGTAATGAAATCTTAGAAGGTTTTGACCGTCAAGCTTTCGTTAAAAATAGAGGTTATACTGTTTATAACATTTTTGAAACCGATTGAAGAAAAGATAGGAAGCCAATTCTTGATGATATTGCTAATCAAATTAAAAATTATCAAGAATTATTTAACTAACTCTTTTAAAGCTATTTTAACAAAGTATGAAGGACCACCTTTATATATTTTTGTGGCAATATCAATAATTTCAGGTCTAGCATCATGTCTAGTTACAGAAACCCCAACGAAATCTAGCATTTCAATATCATTTCCTGAATCACCAAAAGCTAACATTTCCTCTTTATCAAAATTATAGAAATTCTCATTTATATATTCAAGAGCTGTTGCTTTGTTAATATCTTTCATGATTATTTCAATAAAATGTTCATTAGTGTTTGCATAATCTAATTTATCACTTATGCTTCTTAAATTATTTATTAATAATAAAGGATTTTCTATTGGCTTAACAAATTTAACACAAAATTTCGAAATGTTTTGCAATTCTCTAACATCATCAACAATAGAATATTTAAAAAGAACATCATTATCTTCATGTTGCATAATATCTTTTATCATTTCATCAAATTGCTCTGCATCATTTCTGATGAAATAAATATTTTCATCTTCACCATAAGCAAATATTACCGTATCATGTGGTGAGCGTTTATTTAAGTAATCAATAATCTTAGGAATTTCATTATAAATAATATCATCTTCTAGGATTCTGTTTAATAGTAATTCTTCTGTATCTACTGCATAAATCTGACATCCATTAAGTCCAATAATGTAAGAGTCTTTTGGCATGATAATATTATATTTTTTATTAATGTCTAAAACATCTTTGTAATGTCTACCTGTTGCTATTGCAAATTTCTTTCCTTCAATAGCACGATGTATTTCATCTATTACTTCGGGATAAATTTTATTTCTACGATCCGTGTGGTCAATTAATGTACCATCCAAATCTGTAATAATTCATTTGAATTCTCTCATCTCATTAACCTCATTTAAATATATAGTTATATTATATATTTATAATATATTTATTTTTGAATTAGTAATTAAAATTTTTGAGCTAAATCGATTAATTGATCTTTATCAATAATTTCTTCTGCAGTTAGTGAGGATTTGCTATTTGTTTTTGTTCCATCATACATTACTGTTTCAATATTAGTTACACCCATAAAATTTAAAACACCTTGAAGATATTTGTCAAATTCACCAAATCCATATCAACCCAAAATAGCTCCTTGAGAAAGAATCAATTGTGCTTTAACATGAGGTTGTAATAATCCTATACTTTCTCCATTGCCTTTATATTTATATTTAAATGTTTTATTTGCTTGTAAAACATTATCTAAATATGATTTCAATACAATTGGAACATTGAAATTAATCATTCCTGCTGAAATTATTAATTTATCAGCGGATTTTAATTGATCAATTAATTGATCAGCTTCATCATTAAAAAATTCATTAAAATTTTCAGAAGTTAGTATTCTTGATATCTTGTCAATTTTATTTAAATCTAAAATTACAATTTCATCATTTGGATTCACTAATTTGTAATTTTCAATAAATATTTGGACTGCCTTATTTGTTATTGATTTTACACCATTAACACTGCTTTCTATTACTAATACTTTGCTCATATTCTATTCCTTCTCTTTTACTTTAAATATTCTTCAATTCCAAGTGGTTTAGGAATTGCTTTTCTCTTGTGTTGTGTGTTTTGATGTCTTTTTTTGATTTTTTCAATAGTCTCTTTATCGATTTTTTTATGTTTAATAAAATCTTCAAATTCATTA
>JBOFXM010000083.1:0-2078 GCA_051654165.1 Metamycoplasmataceae bacterium | reverse complement strand
TTAACTATGTTTTTATTACCAACTGGTTTTATGTTAATTTATTATGTAATCGGTAATAGTGATGATAATATTAGAGTATTTGTTCAAGCTTTTCCATCTTTTATTGCTCTATCTGTTTTGCCAGTTACATTAATTTCTTTACCTCAAATGCTTGTGGAAATCAAACATTCGATTATTTTAAGGAAAATCTCAACATCAGCTATAACTCCTATTAAATATAATCTTATTGTCTCTGCATATTTTTTTCTCATGTGTTTTTTTTCAACTGTCTTCATCATTTTGCTCTTTTTATGTTTTTTAAATGTTAATATTTCAAAAGAATTAGGTCATATTAATTGAGGGGAGTTTTTAATTGCATTATTGATGTTATACATTACTTCAATTGCAACTGGAATTATTCTATCTTCAGTTTCGAAAAAATCATCAAGTGTTCAATTAATTGGATTGTCATTTATGATGCTTACTATAACGCTTTCTGGATATTTTATTCCTATTACAGTTATTGGCGGAATAGATGCTATTAAATTCATTAGCTTAATATCGCCAATAAATTATTCAACCTCTCTTCTTAATAATGTTTTAATAGAACCTCTTAATGGTGTATCGAAAAGTATTTTTGATTTCAAAGATTTCTACATTTTTGATTTCACAAATCCAAGTGGTGAACCATTATTAATTATTGCAGGATGACAAAAAGTTTTAAATCTAATAATGCCACCAGTTATTTTTATTGGATTTAATTATATAGCATACAAAAAATTCTCATGATCAAGTAGATAACATGAAAACATAAAATAGAAAAGGGAAGGATAATCAAATGAAACACATAACAAGCAGTATTTGAGATAAAGTTGAAGAAATCGAATTAAAAGAACGTCATAATCCTTATGATGATTTGTTAATTTATCATAGTGATATAGCTCCTCAAAAAGAATTAATTATTGAAGTAAAAAATTTAACATGCAAAATTAAATCTTCGAAAGGAATGAAAACTATTTTTGAAAATGTTTCTTTCAATTTATATAAAGGCGAAAAAATCGCTTTCCTGGGACCCAATGGTGCTGGAAAAACTGTTATGGTGGAAATATTATCTGGAACAAGAAAACCTACTAGTGGTGAAATTATTTATCATTTTGATCATAAAAAACATAGACCATATGAACATTTAGGAGTTCAATTTCAAGATTTTGAATTTCCAACAGGTTTAACAATTAAAGACATTATTGATTTTGTTATTAAATTAAATGAAATTAATGACATTAATATTGAAGAATTTAATTATATTTTGGAAACCTTTCAAATTAAAGATATCTTAAATCGCCGAGTTTCAAAACTTTCAGGTGGACAAAAACAAAGATTAAATGTTTTTATTTCATTAATAAATAATCCAAAAGTATTATTTTTAGATGAATTTACAACTGGTCTTGATATTGCTATTAAAACTAATATTCAAAACTTTATTATTGAATATTGTAATAAGAATCATACATCCTTAGTATTGATTTCTCATGATATTGATGCAATAACTGAAATGGTAGAAAGAATTATTGTTTTAGCTGAGCATGAACTTAAAATTGATTTAACTTCTCAAGAAGTAGAACAAGAATTTGGTAGTATTTCTAAAATGCTGAAAAAATATATTGCCTATTAATTTTTATAAGTAACATGAATAAAATAAAAGCACATACTTTGGAGTGCCTTATTTTTATTAAATTATAAGAATTATTTAACTAATTCAAGAATTGCCATTTTGGTTGCATCACCTTGACGCGATGGTAACTTAATAATTCTTGTATAACCACCATGACGTTCTTTATATTTAGGAGCAACAGTGTCAAATAAATATTTTAAAGCTGGAACACCATCTTTAGTTTCAACATCTCTTAGAAATGCTGCTGCTGCTCTTCTTGAACTTAATGTGTTTGTTTTCCCTTTAGTAATCATTTTTTCAACATGTCTTCTAACTTCTTTAGCTCTTGTTTCGGTAGTTGTGATTCTTCCATAAACAATGACATCAGTTGCTAGAGAACGCATTACTTGTTTTCTTCATGTTGCATTTCTTCTAAAAAGTTGATGTG
>JBOFXM010000082.1:0-1959 GCA_051654165.1 Metamycoplasmataceae bacterium | reverse complement strand
CTTAGGTGGAGTTTTTGGTTTCTTAGATTTTTTAGTGGTTTTTTTAACAGAATTCATACTTCTCATGAATGTTCTTTCAATTAAAGAAAGATTGACCAAATCATTTTGTAATTCATTTATTTTTTTCTGTTCTTGAATTTCTTCTAAAAAACCAGCTGCAATTACTGCTCCTGGTATTGTAAAAATACCTACCCCAACAAATGCTAAAACAATAACCATAAATTTGCCTAGTTCAGTTACAGGAGTAATTTCGCCATATCCAATAGTACAAATACTGATAACAGTAAAATAGAAAGCATCTCAGTAATCATTTATATTATCATTATCATTTATTTCAGCTCTATATATAACTACTGCAAAAAGTAGTGTTACCAAAATTAAAAACAAAAAAACATATGTCAATATCTTTTTTTGTTTTATAAATATATTGGTGAATAATCTAAATGGTGGTATAACATTTAAAAATAATAATAATCTGCCTAATTTAAATATTACAAGAGATGATAAAACCTGAATAAAATCTTCAGATGCATCATTTTCAAGAAGTGGAAAAAATAAAATAACAAATGATGGTAAAATACCTAATAAAATAATTATAGAAACACCAGTAAATGGAAAAAATAATGATGGATATTTTGATGATTCACTGGCACGATATTTATATGTAATTCATCTAAGTAAATAATCAATAGAAAAAATAATAAATATCACAATATTGAATGAAAATAAAAGTATTTTATTGCTTGTCACTGGATTACCTACTAACAATGGAATAAATGAAACAGTAAGTGCAAAAAGGAGTAAAAAAAGATAAAGTCATTTAAATAAATTTATCTTTTTTATTTTTTCGGATTCTAAATAACTTTGATCATAATCACTTGTTACAATATAATTAAGAGTTTTTATTAATTTTGTATCTTTATCAAAATGAGAAAGAAATTCTTTAAATTTATTCACTTAGAGAAAACTACTTTCTAATTCCTAATTTTGCAATTAGTGAAATATAACTTTCATAATTATTTTCTTTTAAATAAACTAAATATTTTTTACGTTTCTCAATTTTAGCAATAAAACCTCTTTTAGAATGAAGATCTTTTTTATTTTTTAAAAAATGAGGCTTTAAATTTTCAATATCCTCTGTTAAAATAGCTATTTGAACTTCAATTGAACCAGAGTTTTTATCATTTCCTCCAAATTCATTTATAAGTTCTAATTTTCTTTCTTTTGAAACCATGATTGATTTTCCCTTCATAAACACGTTAAATCTAGCAAATATTAGTTAATATAAACCAAACAAAACCTTAATGTTAAATTAAATTATATATTCTTTTTTTGCAATGTATAGAAAAATTCAAGACATTTTTTTTCATCATCTTCAAAGATTAAATCAAATCTTGAATTAATAATAATTCTGCTCTCTTGGATTATTTGAATTACATATGGTCCGTCCACAAAATCATTTTCATAATTTAATAATAATATTTTGTCATTATTTGACATTGCAATATGTAATAAACCATGATATCAATAACCCTCAATATCAATCTTGATAAAATAAATACCATTATGAGGTTTTATCAAATTACTGTCTCATATTAATTGGAAATTATCATATTGAATTATAGGATTATAAGTAGTCATTAATAATTGATTAACTAGCCCTATTTCACCAGTTGTAATCATTTCAGAAATCGAAGATGAAGAAATTCTTATTCCATTAATTTTTTGAATGTCACAAATAATTGTATTTGGAAAATATTCTTGTAATTTTTTAGAATCTCACATTCTATTTAATCCAAATCCAAAATCTTTACCAACAACAAAATCAACAATATTATATGCACTAACAATATGATCAACAAAATCTTTTGCATGTAATGATTTAACATTAAAATCAAAATTTATTAAGATAACAAAATCAAAACCTAATTCTGCCAAATTATCTAATCGACTTTGAAG
>JBOFXM010000081.1:0-1934 GCA_051654165.1 Metamycoplasmataceae bacterium | reverse complement strand
TTTGACTTTTTGTCATTTTTTGGACTTTTTTCATATAATTTTGGACTTTGACATTTTTTGGACTTGTTCATTTCAAAATTTAAACTTAGTATATCTCTCAATTTTTACTTTTTTTGTCATAATTTTGACTTTTTGTCATTTTTTGGACTTTTTTTATATAATTTTAGACTTTGTCATTTTTTGGACTTGTTCATTTCAAAATTTAAACTTAGTATATCTCTCAATTTTTACTTTTTTTGTCATAATTTTGACTTTTTGTCATTTTTTGGACTTTTTTCACATAATTTTGGACTTTGTCATTTTTTGGACTTGTTCATTTCAAAATTTCAACTTAGGATATCTCTCAATTTTAACTTTTTTTGTCATAATTTTGACTTTTTGTCATTTTTTGGACTTTTTTCATATAATTTTAGACTTTGTCATTTTTTGGACTTTGTCATTTTTTGGACTTGTTCATTTCAAAATTTCAACTTAGGATATCTCTCAATTTTAACTTTTTTTGTCATAATTTTGACTTTTTGTTATTTTTTGGACTTTTTTCATATAATTTTGGACTTTGTCAGTTTTTGGACTTGTTCATTTCAAAATTTCAACTTAGGATATCTCTCAATTTTAACTTTTTTTGTCATAATTTTGACTTTTTGTCATTTTTTGGACATTTTTCATATAATTTTGGACTTTGTCATTTTTTGGACTTGTTCATTTCAAAATTTCAACTTAGGATATCTCTCAATTTTAACTTTTTTTGTCATAATTTGGACTTTTTGTCATTTTTTGGACTTTTTTCATATAATTTTGGACTTTGTCAGTTTTTGGACTTGTTCATTTCAAAATTTCAACTTAGTATATCTCTCAATTTTATCTTTTTTCTATTGATGGAGTATACAAAAAAAGAAAAGAAACATGAACGTCTGGTTTCAATTTTTTATTTTTGCATTTGCATTGTATGGTTGATTGGTTGAAATCAATAACCCATGGAGTCAATGTTACATCGGCTTCTTTCTTCTTTAAAATGGTGACCGACCGGCTTCTTCATCCCGGTTGCTGCTTGGGTCCAGCGTCACAATCTTCCAGACATCCGAGCAAGATGTATCAGAACCAAACCAGTGTTGCACAGAGCTGAACTCAAAGTTAGGCCGTTGGACCCACTTGACCAGAGCTGATGAAAGTCGGAGACAGCTGAACAGATATGTAGTAAAACTGAGACATTCTCGTACAGCGATGAAAAAGCCTGCCCTGCAGACCAAACTGGCAGGTTTGCTGTGGTGGTTGATTCCAACGAGTTGGGAAGAGGTGGCATAACTCCAGTGGGTTTAGGTGAAGCAAGAGTCGATCTGACAGAGGCTTTCTACTCTTTCTCCATATCCACCCATTAATATGTTGTTCTTTACAATCCAATTTTGACTTTGTGGCATTTTTTGAACTTTTTTATATCAGAATTTTGGACTTTGTCATTTTTTTTCTGGTTCACATCAAAATTTCAAACTTAGTATGTCTCGCAATTTTAACTTTTTTTTGTTATAATTTTGAATTTTTGGCTTTTTTTTTTTTTCACTTTTCGTCATTTTTTAGACTTTTTTCATATAATTTTGGACTTTGTCATTTTTTGGACTTGTGCATTTCAAAATTTCAACTTAGTATATCTCTCAATTTTAACTTTTTTTGTCATAATTTTGACTTTTTGTCATTTTTTGGACTTTTTTTATATAATTTTAGACTTTGTCAGTTTTTGGACTTGTTCATTTCAAAATTTCAACTTAGTATATCTCTCAATTTTTACTTTTTTTGTCATAATTTTGACTTTTTGTCATTTTTTGGACTTTTTTCATATAATTTTGGACTTTGACATTTTTTGGACTTGTTCATTTCAAAATTTAAACTTAGTATATCTCTCAATTTTTACTTTTTTTGTCATAATTTTGACTTTTTGTCAT
>JBOFXM010000080.1:0-14383 GCA_051654165.1 Metamycoplasmataceae bacterium | reverse complement strand
GTTTTTCATACTCACATACATGTCATTCCTTCAGCAAACAAGAATACTAATTCTAAAACATAATATATTCTAATTATTTTTTTAGTATTTTTTTTATTTCTTGAATGAAAGTATTTCTTTCCTTCGTATAAATGATGGTTTTTGCTAATTCTTTAATAATTGGATCAGAAGTTTCTTTAGCATAAGTATTTTTAATATTTTTCATTAATTCAAAATCATTTATTGAATCTCCAAAACAAAAAATGTTATCATTTTTCAATTCATATAACATGGAAATGGTTTTAACACCTTCATATTTATTCACCCCATTAAGATTTACATCCAAAGTGATATTTGATGATATCCTAAATAAATAATCAGATGGATAAAATTTTCTTAAATAATTTAATAGTTCATTAATTAAATCCGGATTAACTATTAAAGTAAGTTGGATTACTTCGCTTTTTTTAACAGTCATTAAAGGAGCATAATCAGGAAATGATAAAATGTATTTTTTCTTTGATTCTTCTGACAATCACTCATCACTTTTTAAAAAATTAATATATGAATCAATATATATTTTTTTACTAGTTATAATTTGAACAGCTCCACCCAATAATTTTACATCTCTCAAAATATTATTAATGAATTCAAGATTTATTGTTTTTGGTGTTTTTAATAGTTCTCTTTTGATATTATCAACAAGAATTGCTCCATTATTACCAATAAAAAAATGATAAAAATTCTTAATTGGTTCTATTAGTTTTAATGATTCATTATAACTTCTATTAGTAACAATGGCAATTAGATTATTACTTTCATATATTTTTTTAATTTCAGCAATTATGTTTTCATCTATATTATTTTTTCTATTCAATAACATGCCTTTTAAATCAAATACAAAAAGTTTAGGATTTTTATATTTGCTATTATCATTTTGAATTATATTTTGTTTTTCATGTGCGGAAATAGCAATACCTCCCTTATTGATGTTTGTCCAGTAAATAACATAACTAATCTATCAATTCCAATACCACATCCACCTGCGGGAGGCATTCCATATTCTAATGCTTCGACAAAATCTCAGTCAATGTCATTGGCTTCTTCATTACCCGTTCTACTTTCTAAAAGTTGGTTCTCAAATCTCTCTAATTGATCTATTGGATCACTTAATTCTGTGAACATATTTGCATATTCTCTACCATTTATAAATAATTCGGCTCTTTCTGTGAAATCAGAATTTTCACTACTTTTAACTGCAAAAGGTGATATTTCTATAGGGTGTCCATAAACAAAAGTAGGATTAATTAATTTATTCTCAATTACTTCCTCGAAGATCAAGTTGATCAAATGACCCTTTTTATAAAAGGGTTCAATTTTCCATCCAGATTTTTCAACAAAATCAATTAATTTTTTTTCATCAGCTTTCTTCACATCAAATTTAGTAACTTTAGAAACTGCTTCACTCATTTCTATAACATCAAATTTTTTTGAAAAGTCTAATTTAACACCCTGATATTCAAATTTTTCTCTATTAAGCATTTTTCCAATTGATCTAAATAATTCTTCAGTGTAACGCATCATCTCCCACATATCGGAATTTGCTTCATAAAATTCTATTGTAGTAAATTCTGGATTATGTGTAGTATCAATACCTTCGTTTCTAAATAATCTTCCAATCTCATAAACTTTTCCAAGATCACCAACAATCAATCTTTTTAATGGTAGTTCAGTTGCAATTCTTAAGGACAATTCCATATCCAAGGAATTATGATGTGTAGTAAATGGTTTTGCTGCAGCTCCACAAGATACAATTGATAAAATAGGAGTATCAACTTCTAAATAACCTCTATCATCAAAAAATTTTCTAACTCCCTTAATTATTTTTGTCCTATCAATAAATATTTGTCTAACATGCTCATTAGTAATCAAGTCTACATATCTACGTCTATATCTTTCCTCTACATCAACAAGACCATGAAATTTTTCAGGTAAAACTTTCAAGGATTTGGATAATAATTTTAATTCAGATAATTTAATTGCTAATTCATTGGTCATCGTTTTCATAAGTGACCCTTTTGCTCAAATAATATCACCGATATCTAAATGATCCATGAATTCAAAAATTTCTTTATTTATTTTTTTATTAATATAAATTTGAATAAAGAAATTCTCTAATTTAATTTCAACAAAAGGCCCTCTTTTAAACATAATCCTTCCATATGTTGAAACAATAATATGTTCTTTTTCTAACTCTTCTTTATTGTGAGATGAAAATTCGGCAATCAAATTTTCGATTGTGTGAGTTATATCTTGTCTTTTTAAATAATTTTTAATACCTTTATTTTGATTATCTAATATTTTATTTCTACGAATATTTTCTTGTTCTGTGAATTTTCTCATTATCGATTTCTCCTAAATTTAATAGTTTAATTATAATATAATTTTTAAGCATTTCAAATGTTTAAATAGTAACTAGATGATATTGTAATTGTTCTATTAAAAATGATAATGAAAATCGGCATTGTGAATATAACATTAAAAATAATAATAGGCCAATTCACCAAAAACGATCCTATTCAATCTCTATTAGTTCACCAAAAATATCCTGCCAAAACATGCAAAAATAATTTTGCTATTCAACAAAAAACAAATATCATTGAAAACATAAATAATCTAACAGATTTATTATAGTTTTTGAGTTCCATATAATTTATTATTCGATTACCAAATAATAATGGAAAAAAGCATCAAATAGCTAAAAAATATTCAACAAATCCTTGCCAAATATTAATTATAAAAATATTTGGTGCAAGAATCAAAATAAGAGGCGCGAAAGCAAAAAATAAATTTCTAACTGTAAAGGATTTTAAAATAATTAATCCAAAGGCAAATGGAATAATAAAAAAGTTTATTGCATATCCCATTATGATTGGGAAAAGTGAGAAAAGTAAATTCAAAATAGTTATTGAACCCATTAGAATTCCTGCAAGGGAAACATCTCTTATAACTAGTTGGTTTTTCATTTCTCTTATTATAACTTATTCATTTTATTATGTATAATATTTTAAATGAATATAAATAAAAGTAATGGTGAAGAAAATAAATCAATAATGAATAGTACTAAAAGCTACAAAAAATTACTTAATAATTTGTTAAATATTTCGATAAATGATCCTTGTTTGTTTTCCAACATAAATAATGTTAATTCATTTGATGTAGCTAAAAAATTCGGTAATGAATTTTTTGATAAAGTAATTATAAATGAATATTTTTTATTGTCTTTAAAGGCCAATGATATTTCCTCATTCATAAATAAAATTAAAGAATTAAATGATGTATTAGAAATTGAAGAACTTTATAAATCCTTTAATGAATCGATTCCAGAAAATATTCAAAAAATGCTTTCTGTGAAAAATGTTAACTCAGTTAGGATAGATGAAATTAAAGAAGAAATCATTAGATCATTGGAAATTAGCAAACAAAAAGCCTCTTTTAATTGAAAAATACTTCTAAATAAAGCTCAAACAATTAATGAACAAAGCAATCTCTGACCATTGCATCTGGGTTTTATTTATATTACAGTTAAAATAGATAATAAAGCTATTCAAGCACCTTTATTTTTTAAAGAAATAAACATAAAAATAAAAAATTCTAATGTTTCTATTGTGTCCATTGGCAATATAAAAATTAATGAGAAATTAGCATATTTTTTGGAATCAAATGGCTTTTTATTTGATATTGATTTTGATTATTCAAAAATGTCTATTAAAGAGTTGTATGATAATATAGAAAAATCATGATCTCAAAATTTCGTAATGCCTTCAACACTTTCAGGCTATGCTCCTAATTTTAAAAGCGAAGAAATAGAAAATTCTCGTATCGAATTTTGACCAGGAATAACTCTAGGTTTTTTTGAGCCTACAGGCGGTTATTTAAGAAAAGTTATGGTTAAAATAATTGAGGATGGAGTTATTGATGAAATATTAGATGTTGAGTTTGATAAAAATATTTATAAAGACACTATTAATAAAACGATATTCAAAAAAAGTTTCGGTTTTTATAAAACCCAATATTCAAATTTTTCTCAAGATAAAGCCGTTGTATCAGCGCTTAACCAAAATACAATTATTTGAGGCCCTCCAGGAACAGGCAAATCCCAAACAATTTCTAACATTATTACTAATATTTTAATATATGATAAAACAGCTATTGTAGCTTCTCAAAAAAAAGCGGCTCTTGAAGTTTTGAGAAATAGAATGGATGAACTAGGTATATTTTGTTTATTCATTCTTAATAATAAGGAAATGAATAAGAAATCATTTTACACCCCAATAAAGACATATATTGATTTTTTAGAAAATTTTAAAAGCAATGTAGAACAAAAGCCAATAAAAATTATTTCAGATTATGAAAAACGATTCATGAAATTAATTAATAAAATCAAATCATCACCACTTGGAAATAAAAATATGAGTTTATTTTCATGATACCTTTCTCAAAATGAATTTGATATTAAGGTCTTTGAAGAGTTGAAACAACTGCCTTCGAATTTAACATATGATTTTATTAATTTAAAAAAAAGCAATAATATTACAAAATTTTTAATGAATAAGAATAATTTAAAAACTAGCCTGTTTGTACATTCAACTCCTGAAGTCAAATTGGCAACTAAAATAATTAAAAATACTTTTATAGATAAAAAAATTAATCTAGATAATTTTGTTAAGAATCAAGATTCAATTGATCTTGAACTTTTGGAAGATATCAATAAATTACATCAATTTAATTTGGATAAATATGAAGATAGAATAAATGATCCTGCTAAATTAAAGGAGATGGTTGGGAAAATGATCTTTCAAAAAATTAAAAATTTTGATAAAGATGATAGAAAGAAATACAGTGCTTTTGCACTAGATGTTAGAACTACAAATTTGGAGCCTAATCAATTTATTAAAAAGCATGCTGACATTATTAAAATTTTATTCCCAATCATAATCACAACACCAGAGACTGAATTAAGATCTTGATCACGTAATGAATTTGATTATGCAATACTTGATGAATCATCACAAATATTTTTAGAAAAAGGTATTCCCATTCTTTATTTAGCTAAAATAAAAATTTTGGCAGGTGATGATCAACAAATGCAACCAACAAGATGATTTGCTTCAAAAGTTGAAGGAGAAAATAGTTTTGGAAATATAGAATCATTGCTAGATTTTGCAATTGCAAAAGGTGTTTATAGCATTTTGCTAGACAAAAATTATCGCTCAAATTATGCTTCATTAATGACATTTAATTCCGAAATATTTTATAAGGGAGAATTAGATGTTGTTGATATTAATTCAAATATTAAAGAAACACCTATTGATGTAATTAATGCTGAAGGAATTTGAGATGAATCAATAAACGAAATTGAAATAGACATAGCAATAAACAAGGTTTTGGAAAATATAAATAAATATAAAAAAATAATTTTGTTATGTTTTAATAGCTCTCAGCAAGCACAAATTGAAAAACTAATTTTCACTAAATATCCTGAAATGGAAAATGCCCTAAATACAAATCAATTACTAATCAGAAATATTGAAAATATTCAAGGTGATGAAGCTGATCTTGTTATTATGACAATTGTATATGATAAACATACAAAATTACATTCTTCATATGTTGCTAAGCCAGGTGGAAAAAATGCATTAAATGTTGCAATTTCAAGAGCAAAATCGAAAATGATAATTATAAAATCAATAAAAGCAGAAGACATCAGCAATCCAAACGGAAGTGAAGATATTAATGTTTTTAAAGAATGACTAAGATTTTTAGATTTTTCTGAGGAAATGAAAAAAAATTACATCAAAAAAGCCCATGAAGATATTAAACCCACTCAAATCGAAATAGAAAAGGATTCATTATTAGATTCTTTTTATAACGAAATAATAAATGGATTAGATAATTCATTAGGAGTAGAAATAATTAAAAATTTTTCAATAGGAACGATTAGAATTGATTTAGCAATCATTGACAAAATGACCCAAACATTTATACAAGGTTTTTTGATAGATAATTTTTCCTATTTTAATTCATATGAAAATTATGTTGTCGATCGTGATTTAAAAAATTTCCTATTGTTAAAAAAATATCCAGTTATTAAAATTAATGAAATGAACTGAGTTATTAACAAGAGAAAAATTATTCATACAATAAATGCAATCGTCAATAAGAAACAGTTTTCTAATAAACAATTATCTGTTGAGAGAAAACAAATATAATCCGCGAACATCAATATCATCAATATATTTTCATTTTTTTAAATTAAAATAATGAGCATTACCTCCAGAATACAAATAAATCGTACTTGGTGGCATTTGTATATTTTTAGATAATTCTTCGATTACAATTCTATGACCTTCAATAATTCCAATATTAAGTGCTTCCTGAGTATTCTTTCCAATATACTCTTTTGTGGAATACAACTTCATTTTAGGAATCATTGTCTTTTCAATTAACACATCATAAGAGATTTGTAATCCAGGTAGAATTATGCAACCCATAAGCGTTTTTTCAACAATTGCAGAAATAGTCGTTGCTGTCCCAAGAGAAACAACAACAGTGTTTTTGCCAATTGATTGAGCATAAATAGCCGAAGCTATCATATCATTTCCTATTTCATTTTTAATATCAAGTGAATTAAAATTGATAATATTTTGATTAGAACGATTTAAATAAATAATCTCTTTATTTTGAAAAAAATTATTTATTATGCTATTATATTTTTTCGCCACTGAACATACAAATATTTTTAGTGGATTAATATCTAATTCATCTAACACATCATTTAAATAATTAATCATTTCTTTTGTATATTTTTTAATCGTTTTAATATCATTAATTGATTCATCAAAAATGGCAAATGTAGTTCTTGTATTACCAATGGAAATGTAAAAATTGCTTTTCTTTTTCAAATTATTTAATACCTTTTATATTCTTTCTATATCATCCATATATGGAATCAAAACTTTAGGAATATCTATTGTTCCATCAGAATTTTGATATTGCTCTAAAATAGCTGCAATAACTCGATCAATTGCAAGCCCAGAACCATTTATAGTGTGGGCATATTTTATTTTTGAATTTGCATCTTTATATCTTATCATTGCTCTTCTGGCTTGAAAATCACCGAAATAAGAAATTGATGAAACCTCCCTATATCTTTGTTCAGAAGGCAATCATAATTCAAGATCATATGTTATTCTAGAACTAAAACCCAAATCTCCAGTACATAATAATAATTTTCTATATGGTATTTCTAAAGCTATCAAAAGATTTTCTGCATCCTTAATCATTTTTTCAAATTCAATGATGGCATCTTCTTTATTGGTAATTTTAACCATCTCAACTTTATTGAATTGATGCGATCTTATTATTCCTCTTGTGTCTTTTCCAGCTGAACCCGCTTCCGATCTAAAACAAGGAGTTAATGAGCAAAATAATTTTGGTTTATTCAAATCGATAATTTCATTATTGTAAAAATTGGTTAGTGGTATTTCGGCCGTCGAAATCATTCATAAATCTGAATTTTCGACCTTAAATAAATCATCCTTAAATTTTGGTAATTGACCTGTTCCGTACATTGTATTTGAATTAACCATTAAAGGCACACTCATTTCTGAATACCCATTTTTTGAATGAGTATTTAGCATAAAATTAGCAAGTGCTCTTACTAATTTTGCTCCAATATTTTTATATATCACAAATCTCGTTCCTGACATTTTAACTGCTCTTTCGAAATCAATTATTTCTTTTTCAACACCAACAACATAATGAGGTTTCATTGCCTCAACAAGACCTCTACCAATATTAGGAAACTCACTAACAACAATATTATCACTTTCATTATTACCAATTGGAACATTATCCATAGGAAGATTAGGAATATTTGGCAATATAAGATCTAGTTCATTTTGAAGATTTGCAATCATTTTTTCAATTTTTAAAATTTGATCTTTTAATTCATTAGCCTCTTGTAATAATGATGCCTTCTCTTTGGATATACTAATTTCTTTTGAAATTAAATTCTTTTTTGCTTGTAGTTGTGATAAAGAAAAAATATAACCATTTCTTTCAGAAATATTTTTGGAAATATTTTTTAAAATTTTTTCATCGAAATTTCTTCTCTTTAAAAATTCGATAACAGCATCTATATCATTTTTTAATAACTTAACATCAATCATAGTTATTATTATATATTTTTAATAAAAAAATCTTTATTTTATTTATAATTTATACCATGAAATTTGATGTAAAAATAGTTCAATTACCCAGTAAAATTTTAAGAAAAAAATCAATTGATATTCCCCTGCCTTTAAGCGAAGAAGATGATTTATTGGCACAACAAATGATTTATCATGTTACAGACAGTATTAAAGAAGGTTCTAATTTTAGGCCCGCAGTAGGAGTGGCCGCTATTCAATATGGCATAGCCAAGAATATGTTTTTTGTTCACATATTAGATAGTGAAGATAATATTTTATTTAGTGATGTAATTATTAATCCAAAAATATTAGCAAAAAGTGAAGGATTAATAGCTCTTAGACAGGGCGAGGGTTGTTTGAGTGTGAAAGAAACCGATCCTAATCAGGAAGGATTTATCAAAAGATCTGAAAGAATAGTTTTAGATGCATATTCTTATAATGAAAAAAAGATTAAGAGATTTGATTGTAAACAATTTGTCGCTATTGTATTCCAACACGAACTTGATCATCTTGAAGGCAAATTATTTATTGATCACATTAATCAAAATGACCCTTGAATCAAAACTGAGGATCTGAAACTTATATAATTTTTAATGTAATGAACCATTTAAAATGCTTCCTAAAATTAACATTTATTTTTTCAAAATTATAATATAATAGTTTTAACTTATTAAATAAGAACTTTAAATTCAAAACAATTAAATTTAAAATTAGGAGTAAATATGAAACCAACGAAATTTTTTGGTTTAGGTGGAATGCAAGAAATTGGAAAATCAACTCTTGTAGTGGAACATGGTGACAAAATATTCATAGTGGATTCGGGAATAAAATTTGGAAATGGTTCTACTACGGGAATCAAAGGAATTATTCCGAATTATAAATATTTAAAAGATAATGAAAAAAAAATAAAGGGTTTATTTTTAACACATGGTCATGAAGATCATATGGGAGGAATTCCTTATTTGTTACAACAAATAGATTTAGAATTTATTTATGCTCCTAAGATTGCCATAAAATATTTGGAAGCAAAAATTAGTGAAAGGAAATTAGCTACTAATGTTAAATTTATTGAAATTGAAAAAGATGAAAAATTCATATTCGATGATGTTGTGGTTGATTTTTGAACAGCTCAACATTCCATCCCCGATGCATTTGGTATTAGAATTTCAACTCCAAACGGATCATTAATGTTTACTGGTGATTTTAGATTCGATTATACTCCAATTGGAAATTTCACTGATTTTGATAAACTTGAACAAATAGGGAAAGAAAATTTATCAGTTTTATTTTCTGATTCAACAAATGCTATGAGGCCATTTCATTCTCCATCAGAAAAAGATATCTTAAAAGATATTAGAAGTTATATGGAAAAAGCAGAAAAGAAAATAATCATTACTGCTTTTGCATCTAATATGACTAGAATTAGTGCAATTATTGAAATAGCAGCGGAATTAGGAAAGAAAGTTATTTCTTTTGGTAGATCAATGGTTAATGGCGTTAATATAGGTAGAGATATTGGTTATATTAATGTTGATCCATCAGTTTTTATTGACAAAAAAAATATTTCAAAATATGATGAAAACGAAATAGTCATTTTAACAACTGGATCACAAGGAGAACAGTTAGCCGCATTAGCTAAAATGTCAATAGGAAAACACCCGCAAGTTCATATTAAAAATGGCGATTTAATAATATTTTCTTCATCACCAATTCCTGGAAATAGAATGAAAATTGAATTATTAATTAATAGTTTATATAAGTTAGGTGCAGACATTAAAGAAAATAGAATTGATGGTTATCTTCACACTTCTGGTCATGCTTACCGAGAGGAACACGACAAAATTTTCCAATTAACAAAACCAGATTATTTTGTTCCATATCATGGTGAATATAGAATGTCGGTTGTTCATGGTCAGACTGCTGTTGAAAATGGTGTTAAACCAGAAAATGTTTTCATTGCAGCTCAAGGTGAAATATATGAATTACTTAATAGAAAATTAACTTTATCAGAAGAAAAAATGAATGCTTCCTCAATTTATATTGATGGTGATATTGCTTCAGAAAAAACATCGAAAATTATTAAAGAAAGAGAATTACTTGGTAAGAGTGGATTTATTCATGTTGTCGTTACAATAAATAAAGCTAAAAATGAAATTGTTGGAAGAACTAAAATTATTTCAAGAGGTACTTTATATGTTAAAACCTCACTTCCTATTATTACAGAATCAAAAAGACTTGTTCATGGAGCTATTTTGTATAAAATAAAAAATCATGAAAATTGAACAACACAACAACTTAAAAAGCTTATTCAAGAAAGACTCCAACCTTACTTTTATAAAGTTAAAAGAAGAAAACCGATAATCACCTCAACAATTTTTTATACAGATGATTTAAAACTAATAACTCCACAAGAACATGATGAAGAAATAATCGTTGACTAATTAAAATTATTTTTTACTTCTAAATTCATATTCCGTTTTGATAATATCATCTAATGAATATTGTGGCTTTCAATTTAATATTTTATTAGCTTTTTCCGTATTTGCATATAATTTAGCTGGGTCACCATCTCTACGTTTTGATATTTTGCTTTTCACTGTCACTCCTAAAACATAATCAGCTTTATTTAATATTTCTAAAACTGAATAACCATCACCAGATCCCAAATTAAAAATATCAGATTTTTTGTTTTTCATTGATCATTCTAATCCTAAGATGTGAGCATTCACTAAATCCACTACATGAACAAAATCTCTTATGCAAGAACCATCCTTAGTATTATAATCATTACCAAAAACATTAAAGACCTTTTTATCAATAATGCTTTGAATAATGGAAGGCAACAAGTGTGTTAATCCTACTCCCTTAACGCCGATTTCACCATTTTCATGTGCACCGGCAACATTAAAATATCTAAAAATAACATAATTGGAATTCTCGGCATGAGCCCAACCTCTAATTATTGCTTCTGCTGCTAATTTTGATTCTCCATAAGGGTTAATTGGTTCCTTAATATCATTTTCTAATATAGGCACATTTTTAGGTTCACCATAAACTGCTGCTGTTGATGAAAATATAAAATTTTTTATATTAAATTCAGTAGCCATTTTCAAAAGAATTTCAACACTATGAGTATTATTATCAAAATATTTTAATGGTTTAATAACACTTTCAGGAACAACAATCATTCCAGCAAAATGCATAATCCCAACAATATCTTTTTCATTATCGAAAATTCTAGCAAGAGCTTTTTCATCTCTAACATCTGCTTCATAAAAAATTGCTTCCTTATGAATATTAGATTTAAAACCTTTTGACAAATTGTCAGCAATCACTACCTTATAACCTTTTTCTATTAATGCATAAACTGCATGTGAACCTATATAGCCTGCTCCTCCTGTTACTAGTATTTTCATGTATTGTCCTTTATTAGTAAATTCGTTAAATATATTCCTATTAGAATAATATAATTCAAGTTTCAAGAAATTTATTTAATTATTTTCAATATATTATTATTGATATCATTATTTCATATAATATTAATTAATTATATCTTAATAAATTCATTCAATTATATATAATTATTAATTGCATATATATTTTAAAGCAGGTTTGTAATGAAAAAATTGGAATTTGGAACGGCTGGAATTAGAGGAATTCTTGGTGATGGAGAACACAATTTAAATTCTACACATGTGATAAGGATCATAGAAGGATTTTCTGAATATTTAATAAAAAATTTTGATGATGCTAAAAATCGAGGAGTTGTAATTGGGCGTGATAATAGAAGAGAAAGCAAAAACTTCTCTAGAATCGCAGCTGGCATTTTATCTAACAATGGAATTATGGTTTACTATAATGAAAATATTGTTCCCACTCCTTTTATTTCATATGCTACTAGAACATTAAAAGCTGTTGGCGCAATAAATATAACGGCAAGTCATAATCCGAAAGAATATAATGGAATAAAATTATATAATTCATCTGGATGTCAATTATTGCCTGATGAAATTTCAAAATTAATATCATATTTTAAGCCTTATAATGATTATAAAAATATTAATATTGATTTAAATCATGTGAAATCTATAAATAATATTCCTCAATCATTAATGGATTCTTATTTGGAGAAAATGTTGAAAATTGGTGGAGATATTACAACTTTAGAAAATATTAAAGTTGCTTATACACCTCAACATGGAACTGGAGCAGTTCCGATTAAAAAACTTTTTGAACAATTAAATGTTAAAGCATTTTATGAAGAAAGAGAAATGATAGAAGATCCAGAATTTACATATTCTGAGAATCCTAATCCGGAAGTTAAGAATTCATATAATCATGTACTTGATGTTGCAAAAAAAAATGATTGTGATATTGCTTTAGTAACTGATCCAGATTCTGATAGAGTAGGTGCTGCTATTAAACATAATAATGAATATAAAATTATAACAGGCAATGAAACTGCAATTTTAATATTCAATTTTTTAATTAATCGAATACCTAAAAATGAATTACCTAAATATTATTTAATATATTCTTTTGTCTCATCATCATTACCTAGAAAAATAGCGGAAAAGAATGGATTGAAGGTTTATGTAACGGAAACGGGATTTAAGTGAATCGGAAGTTTAATTGATAAAATAGCCAATAATTATCCTGATCAAAAATTTCTTTTTGCTTTCGAAGAAAGTTATGGATCACTTATTGATGAAGGTGTCGCTAGAGATAAAGATGCAATTCAATCAGTGATTATTTTAACAAAAATTGCAAGTTATTATAAAAATAAAGGATTCGATTTAATACAAGTATTAGAAAATATTTACAAGGAATATGGTTTTGTAAAAAGTGACATAATTTCTCTAAATCTTTTATCAGACAATCATCTTTCGGAAATTAAACAAGCTTTCAAAAATTTAAATATTGAAAATGCTAAATTTCTTGATTATAGTAAAGGAATAGATTTAATAAAACCGAATGATATGTTGGCATATGAATTTTCTAATGGATCATGAATAGCATTAAGATCATCAGGAACAGAAGCTAAAATTAAAATATATTTATTTTTTATTAATGAAAATAAAGAAAAAACTATTACCCAATATGATAAATATTTTAAATTACTTTCTAAACTTTAATTTTTAAAATTATTATTTTTTCGTCGAACCAGTAGCAACACGACGATTAAATCTTTCTACTCTACCAGCTGCTCTAGCAACCGAATTATCACCTGTATAGAATGCATGACAACCAGAACAAACATCAATTGTAACATCCTTTGAAGTTGTAAGTAATTGATGAGATGTATTACAAGTTGAACATTTAATTGTCAATAATTCTGATTTTGGATGTATGTTTTTTTTCATAATTTAATCCTTTTGTAGTTTTTATTTTATAAATTATATATCAAAAATATGAATATCAAAATATAATATTAAAAATATGAATCTTCTATTTAGGAAATACCATTTTTTGTTCATATTCAGAAAGATTTCAAAATCCAATTCTATTTAATTTTGCATAATTTTCTGCTATTATTAATTGATCATAATAGCTTGTATCTGGATAAAAAAAGAAATTCCCTTCGATATTAGAGATATATTTAACTCTTGCTAAACCATTCATTAATAATAATGTTGACAATTCTATTGAACCATAATTAATTCTAACAATCATTCTTTTATATGTATCCAATTTTCATTTTTTGATAGTTACCATCTTATTGTTAATTGTTTTATAACTTAGATTTGTAGCTTTTGTTGCATAAAATTTTTGTATTCCAATTGTAGGTTTGAAATTATTGGAAGAATCATAACTTTCAGGAGTATCAATTCCTAACAAGCGATACCTTAGATTTTTCTCATCTTCAAATGTATCACCATCAATTATTTTTGAAATATAAATATATTCGTCGCTATCAATACAAGATGTTAATGAAAATAATGTAACACTGAATATTGATATTTTAACTAAGTTTAAAATAATTAATTTTAAAATTTTTTTTATCTTTTTTGAATTACTCACATATCACCCTAATTTTCAATAATATAAATATTATATTTAATCATATGTTCTAAATATTTTAATAACACAAATATGTCACAAAAAGCCTTATTTCAATAATAAACTAAAAGCTTAATAAAAAAACAGGC
>JBOFXM010000079.1:0-1363 GCA_051654165.1 Metamycoplasmataceae bacterium | reverse complement strand
ATACCATTAATTATAATTAATTTGAAATTACATTATAATTAATAAATATGAATTATGATGGAAAAGATTACATTATTGTAAAAGGTGCTAGGGAAAATAATTTAAAGCATGTAGATCTAATAATACCTAAAAATAAATTGGTAGTTTTTACTGGTCTTTCTGGTAGTGGTAAATCATCGCTTGCATTTAATACGATTTATGAAGAAGGAAGAAGAAGATACATTGATTCCCTTTCATCATATGCTCGCCAATTTTTGGGAGGAACTAAAAAACCTGATGTTGATTCAATTGAGGGTCTTTCACCTGCAATAAGTATTGAACAAAAAACCACACACAATAATCCAAGATCAACTGTAGGAACAATCACTGAGATATATGATTATTTAAGACTATTTTTTGCAAGACTTGGGAAACCATTTTGTCCTAAACATAATATAGAAATATCTTCTCAAAATTTAAAAGATATTTTAGACTCCGTAATGAAACATGAAGAGGGATCAAAATTAATGATTCTTGCTCCGCTTTTAAATAATGTAAAAGGTGAAAATCATAAATTAATTGAAAAATTGAAAAGGGAAGGTTTTTTACGAATCAAAGTAAATGATGAATTGTTGAATTTGGATGATGAAATATCATTACCAAAAAACAAAAGATATGATTTAGAAATAGTAGTTGATAGAATAGTTTTGTCAAGTGACACTAGGGATAGAATTTCAGAAGCCATTGTTATTGCTTTAGAATATTCGAAGGGTTTAGTTAATGTAGAAATAATCGGAAAACCTAAAGAAACATATTCTCAATTATATTCATGTATTTATAAAGATTTTGAAATGCCGATAATTGAACCCAAACTTTTTTCATTTAATAGTCCATCAGGAATGTGTCAAGTATGTAAAGGTATAGGTTTAATGCTTAGGCCTGATATTGATTTATTAATTCCCAATAAGGCTTTATCAATAAATCAAGGAGCAATTGAATTTAGTGGATTTGCACCTGCTGAAGGACTTGATTGACAAGAGTTTGATGCATTATTAAAACATTATAAAATAAATAAGGATTCACCAATTGAGGATTTACCTAAGGAGGATTTAGAAATCATTAAATATGGTTCATTAGAAGAAATTTCATATTCTCTTAAATCAAGAACAAATACTTACAAAAAATTCAATACAATTGAAGGATTATTCACAAAATTGGATAGAAGATATTTAGATACAACTAGTGATGACGTTAGGGAATATTATAGAAAAAAAATGTCCGAAATAAGATGCCATACTTGTAAAGGTATGAGATTAAATCAATATGCATTAGCCGTGAAAATATCTGGTATAAATATTAATGATTTTGTGTCATTTTCTATAGA
>JBOFXM010000078.1:0-1595 GCA_051654165.1 Metamycoplasmataceae bacterium | reverse complement strand
TTACCAGCTACTATTTATTCTAAATCTTTTAAATCTAAACCCAAAAGATTGCCAGATTTTAATGGTTTATCGACTTTAGGAAATATTGTTGCTAGAAATTTTGAAGTTGATATTTCACCACTTGGTGACGATATTTTTGATCTTCTAAAATAGTATATTTTTATATAAATATTTATTTTACATTAAAATAAATATTTCAAAAAGAATTATGAATTATTATTTTCACTTTCTTCATCTTCTATTTGATCGATATCTTTTTCATCAGCATCATAAATTTCATTAACATGATGTTCTCCATCTTCATCCACTTCATTAATTAATTCATCAAGATTCATTTTTCTAGTTTTAGTTCTTTCTTGCTTAATTTTCTTTTCAGGAAGTTGCAAATGTTCAGCAATATAATCTATTTCTTCAGAAACAATTGTTTCATTTTCTAATAATGAGGTTTTTATTAATTCTAACAATGTCATGTTTTCCAAAATAACTTGATGAGCGACTTTTTGTGCAGCTTCAATGATTACTCTAATTTCTGTATCAATCTCTAAAGCCACTGAATCTGAAAATGATTTATTTTTTCCATAATCTCTACCTAAAAATGGACTACCTGATGCTTCTTCATACTTAATAGGACCAAGTGTTTCAGACATACCTCATTCCGTAACCATTCTTCTTGCTATTTCTGTAGCTTTAGCAATATCATCGCTTGCACCATTTGAAATAGCACCTTTACCATATACTATTTCTTCAGCAGCTCTACCACCCATAAATGATTTAATTGATGCTTCAAGATCAGATTTTGAAGAATAATATTTTTCTTTTTCTGGAATCATTAAATTATATCCACCTGCTTCACCACGAGGAATAATAGTAATTTTCTGAACTTTGTTTCCACCAGGAATTTTAATTCCGACAACAGCATGACCAGCTTCATGATATGCAACCATTTCCAACTCTTCTTTTGAAATTGTTCTATTTTTCTTGGCTGGACCTGACATAACTCTATCAATAGCTTCATCAATTTGCTCAATTGTTATAACCCCAGTATTTTCTCTAACTGATAATAATGATGCTTCATTTATAACATTTTCTAATTGTGCACCAGAATATCCAGGAGTTCTTTTTGCAATTCCTCTAAATGAAATTGTTTTATCCATTCTTTTACCTTTAGCATGCAATCTTAATATAGCTTCACGTTCTTTAATATCAGGTAACCCTACAGTTATAATTCTGTCAAATCTACCTGGTCTTAATAGAGCAGGATCTAAAACATCAGGACGGTTTGTTGCAGCCATAACTAATAACCCTCCATTTTCAGTAATACCATCCATTTCAACAAGTAATTGATTAAGAGTTTGTTCTCTTTCATCATTTCCACCACCCATTCCGGCACCACGACTTCTTCCAACAGCATCTAGTTCATCAATAAATATAATAGCAGGACTATTTTTTCTAGCTTCTTTAAACATTTCACGAACTCTTTTTGCTCCTACACCAACAAACATTTCAACGAAATTTGATGCTGATATAAAATAAAAAGGAACATTAGCTTCACCTGCAGTCGCTTTAGCTACTAGCGTTTTACCAGTACCTGGAGG
>JBOFXM010000077.1:0-2531 GCA_051654165.1 Metamycoplasmataceae bacterium | reverse complement strand
CATTTTTATTATCATTTTTAGCAAAAGATCTCATCAAACCTACTGCCTCTAGGTTTTTTTTAGCCACAATTACATCATCCAAGCTCATTGATAACGATTTTGCTAAAACTTCTAGATTCACTCCCGGTTTATAAGCTGTATCTGATTGGTCTAAAGATGTTAAATATTCATATAAAATAGTAGAATTAGGGCCGATTATTGGTAAGTAAAAGTTTCTTACAAATTTAAGTTCATCGGCATTAATTCTATTAAAATTCTCGACAAAAAAATATAAAATTTTCATTTAGCCCCCATTTATAACTCAATCATTTAATTGACCTAAAACTATTATATTATTTTAATATAATACCTTTTAAAAAAGTCATTTCAATCTATATCAATAGGTATGTTATCCATATAAATATCAACATCCCCCCTTTTTGAAAGTCCTTTATTTATTGAATCATATCTATCAAAATCATAGTTATCCACATTTTTAAAATTTAGTATTTTTCTTCTCCATTCATTGCTTGCAACAATATTAAGAGTTTTATTAAAAAATCTTTCAAAATCCCCATTTTCACTATATAAAATCGGAATTTCCACAAAATCATATTTATGTTTTTCTAAATGCTCTGAAAGTATTGGAAATATTAATTTTTCAAGCAAATCTTTCTTTTGTTCAATAAAAACTAATTTTTTAAGCATTTTTTTATCAACTTCTGTCCCATTTACATAATTTTCCCCGAAATTATTTTTGATTAATTCATAACATTTATTACCAAATTTGTATTGCTCTTTAAAAAAATCATCACAATTAAATGTTGAATAACCCAATTCTTTTGCTTTTTCTAATATAAAAGTCTTGCCAACACATGTTTTTCCAATTATTGCTATCATAATCTTCCTCTTACTTATACAATGTTAATATTAAATGTATAATATTCATATGAAATTTATATATTTGTGTGGTCCAACTGTATATGATAAGGTTCATATGGGAAATATGCGCCCAATAATAACTTTTGATTTATTTATTAGAGCCATGAAACATTTAGGTACAAATGTTACACTTATTCATAATATAACTGATATTGATGACAAAATAATTGAAAAATCTAAAGAATTGAAAGTATCTGAAAAAGAAGTTAGTGATAAATATTTTTCTTTTTATAAAGAAATGTTAAAGAAATTCAATATTAATACAATAGTTGATATGCCAACAGTTACAGAAAATATTGATATTATTATTGATTCAATTAAAAAATTAGAAAAAGAAAATAAAGTTTATGTTTCTGATAATTCTGTTTATTTTGATGTTAAATCAATAAAAACATATGGATCTATTTCAAATAAAAAATTCGACGAATTTGTAAATATAGAAAAAAATATTGGCAAAAAAAGAAATATTGAAGATTTTGTTGTTTGAAAATCTAAAACTGAAGGATTAACCTGGGATAGTCCTTGAGGCAAAGGTAGACCCGGTTGACACACCGAATGTTTTGCTTTTGCCGATATTTTTGGGCAAGCTAAAATTGATATTCATGGTGGTGGAATTGATTTAAAATTTCCCCATCATGAGAATGAAAATGCTCAATTTGTAGGATTACATGATAGGGAAATAACTAAAGAATGAATACATTTAGGAATTGTTAATTTAAATGGACAAAAAATGTCAAAATCAGAAAAAAATATTTTGTATGCTGATGATTTTTTAAGCAAAAACAATTATCAATATAATGCAGATATATTTAGACTTATTTTATTAAATTCCAATTACAAAAATACCATTGAATTTACTGAACAATTATATAATGACAATCACAAAAAATTGAATTCCCTTATTAAAATATATAACTTATTATTAATTGAAGACAATTATATTTTTTCACAGTTATCTGACATTAAATATGTTTTAGATAATATAGAATTGCTCAATTTTTCAAATGCAATGAAAGATATCAATGAGATGATTAAATCATTTAATGAAAAAAAGACTATTAAAATAGGCAACAATTTAATAAGTATTTTTAAAATTTTAGGTTTCCAGTTTACTGAAAAAATAATTTCTGAAAAAGACAAAATGATTTACCAAATGTGAAAAGAAGAAAAATTTTCAAAAAATTGAGTGAAAGCTGATGAATTGAGAAATATGCTATCTCATATATTAGGAAAAAATGGATAAAAAGGAGACTAAATTTTATGGTTAAATTACTTTGTGGTAAAAATACAGTGTTAGAAGCGATTGCAAATAAAATGGATATTAAAATTATTTATCTATTAAAACCACAAGAAAATTTACACACAAAAACACAAATAAAAATAATTTCTAAAGATGAAATGAATGAAATGACTGATCTTAATCATCAAGGCTATATAGCTATTCTTGAAAAATTTGAATATTATAATTTGGAGACTATTTTCAAAGATAAACCTAAAATAATATTAATATTAGATCATCTTGAAGATCCACAAAATTTTGGTTCAATATTAAGAAGTGCTAATGCCGCCGGCATCAAACATATAATAATCCCTAATATTAGATCAGTTGA
>JBOFXM010000076.1:0-1441 GCA_051654165.1 Metamycoplasmataceae bacterium | reverse complement strand
AAGAAAACATCTTAAATTAATAAAACAAACTGATATCTCCCGTTTAGCATATAAAGAAATAATAGATTTGTATAAAATTAGAAAAAATGAGATTAGTTTAATATCAAGAGATATGTGTATTGAGAATGATCGTATTCTTAATTACACAAGAGATCAACTGGCACAAACAATATCCCTATACAAAAACAATCAATTAGAAATTAATGACATTTTTAAATCATCAACTATTAAAAATAAGGATATGATTCAACAAAAGATTTTTGAAATTTCAGAAGAATTTGATATTAAACACAATAATTTGAAATTAATTAAAGAAAATGCAGAAGCCAATTCGAAATATGAAAAATTCTTGAATTTATATAAAAATGAAGAAAATGAAATTACTACAATTATGTCTTCATCAAATATTGAAAATGATAACATTCTTCAAACTAGAATAAATGATATTAAAGAGGAATTTATTTCCATAGGAAACAAATTTATATCAATGAAGGAGGGGGAGTAATGGAAACATTTAACCAAATAATAATTTTGGCAGTGACCTATTTTGGTATTTTAGCTCTTGCCTCAATGTCTTCCACTGTTTCTGAAAGAGTAGGAATAATTAATATTGGTATTAACGGTACCATGGTTTTTGGTGCTACTGCTTATATGGTTTTCGCAAGTATTTTTACTGCTCAAGGAGCTATACAAGGATCAGCATGACTTCAAATCCCTCTCTTTCTTATTTCTGCAATAGCAGGTGTTCTATTTTCTGCATTACATGGATATGCAACAATCAAATTAAAGTCAAATCAAATTATTTCAGGAGTTGCAGCAAATATCTTGGCTCCAGCTTTAACATTGACCGTTTTATTTCTTTTTGGTAGAGCTAATACATTGAATTATTCTGTGCCAAGATTAGAATGAGGAAATAGTGCTATCAATGATTTATCTTCTATTATTTCATTAAGTACTTTTGTTTTAATTGTTGCAGTAATTGTTGTTTGAATTATGTTAAATAAAACAAGTTGAGGTTTGAGATTGAAATCCATTGGTGAAAACCCTCAAGCTGCTGATGCTGCAGGAATAAACGTTAATTGATTCAAATGACAAGGAGTGTTGATTTCCGGTTTATTAGCCGGCCTAGCCGGAGCTTTATATATGACATCAACAAGAGTAGATGGTACTTCTTTTAAAGGTTCTGTTGAAGGGTTAGGATATTTGGCTCTAGCAATTATGATAGTTGGTAAGTGAAAGATTTTGCCAGCTGTTTTAACTTCATTTTTATTTGCACTACTTTTAGGATTAAGTTATTCATTCTATTTGTTTGTTCCAAATGAGTATTCAAGTTATAGTTACTTATTTTTAGCTGTTCCATATTTAGGAACATTAATAACAATGACTATATTTGGCAAGAAGTCCGTCGCACCAAAAGCTGTTGGAATTCCATATGATAAAT
>JBOFXM010000075.1:0-1203 GCA_051654165.1 Metamycoplasmataceae bacterium | reverse complement strand
AATCAGCATTTGCTGCATCGTTTATTTGAACTTGTAACATTTTTCTAGATGTTGGATCCATTGTAGTTTCTCACAATTGATCTGGATTCATTTCTCCAAGTCCCTTGTATCTTTGAATATTTATCTTGATATTTGGATCCTTTTCTTCTATTGATTTAATAACATCATCCTTTTGTTCTTCATTATATGCATATTGAAAACTTTTTCCAGTTGATATTTTGAAAAGCGGAGGTTGAGCAATATATATGAAACCATATTCAACTAATGGTTTCATATAACGATAAAGGAATGTTAATAATAATGTTCTGATGTGTGATCCATCAACATCAGCATCAGTCATTATTATCACTTTATGATATCTTAATTTATTAACATTTATTTCACTACCAACACCTGTTCCTAAAGCTGTAATGATTGACATAATTTCCGTATTTTCAAAAACTTTATCGATTCTAGCCTTTTCAGAATTAATTATTTTCCCTCTAAGTGGCAATATTGCTTGCGTTTCTCTATCTCGACCCATTTTTGCTGAACCACCAGCTGAATCTCCCTCGACTATATAAATTTCAGAAATTTCCGCATTCTTTGATGAACAATCGGCTAATTTTCCTGGAAGTGATGTAACATCAAATATAGTTTTTCTTCTTGTTGCCTCTCTAGCATTTGTGGCAGCAAAACGTGCTCTTTGAGCAAGCAATGTTTTATCAATAATCATTTTTGCTTGACTAGGATTTTCAACTAAAAATTTTTCTAATTGAATTGAAAGTACTTTATTTGTTGCCATTCTGGCATCTTTATTACCAAGTTTACTTTTGGTTTGACCTTCAAAAATGGGTTCAATATGTTTAATTGAAATGATAGCAGTTAAACCTTCACGTACATCTTCTCTAGTTAATTTCTCATCCTCATTTTTAAAAAGTTTATTTGCTCCTGCATAATTATTTAATATTCTAGTCAAAGAATCAGTAAAACCTTGTTCATGCGTTCCACCTTCAATTGTTGAAATATTATTTGCATAGGAAATAACATTGCTTTGATAACCATGATTATATTGCATTGCGACTTCAACTATTACTTCACCATCATCACCTTTTACTTTACCTTCAGCATATATGATTTCATCATGAATAATTGCTCTTCCTTTGTTCAATTCTTTTACATATTCTTTAATACCACCTTCAAAATAAAATTCTTCTTTAATTA
>JBOFXM010000074.1:0-10167 GCA_051654165.1 Metamycoplasmataceae bacterium | reverse complement strand
AATCTTTTGAAGAAAAAATTAATGAATAATAAATAATTTAATTTTCTTTATCCTGTGAAATAGCGAAATTGAATTCAAAGGTTGGTGGATTGGGATTTTCAGTTAAAAATTCATATTCATAATCAGAAAAAGCAGATATGACAGTTGCCTTTATTTTTACTCATCTATAAATTTTTCCATCAATTGTCGAAAGAGTTACATCATATTTATCTTGAGTATTATTTCTATTTAAAAATGAATATTTGATTCTGAATTCATTATTTATTTCAATACCTAAAGGATCAAAATCTGGATCAACAGTATTTGGTTTGTACAAACTTGATCAAAGAATTTCAAAATCAAGATTATAAAAATTTTCTGGATCATTGATAATAAGAAAATTATCATCTTCAATAATTAAAGTTTCTAAATTATTAATCTTTTCATTAATTTTAATATATAAATTATTTACAGTTTTTTGATCATTATTTAAAAAACCAATGGCACTAAAATTATTTTCATTTTTCGCCTCTGTAAATGATGGATTGCCATTATTTAAATTCATTTTGGAAGATGGTTTTATCGGTAATCAATCTCCATCTATTTCAATCATTAATGAAATGGAATATATTATTAAACCACTTTTGTCACTATGCGATAAATAATTTCAAGAAGGTTTAAAATTAAATGTCGATGTTGTGTCACTAATTATTCTTTTGTTAGTTTCTGGAAAATTATCAACAGTAATTGAAAATTCTTCCAAATATGATTGTGAAATGTCAAACATTTCAGAAAGAATTGGAGGATTCACTATAGCTTCTGAAGGTAATTTAAATATATAATCACCAATCGCCATAAAGTTTGCATATTTGCTATATGCATCCATTGTAGCTTTAAGTAATTCTTTACTTGTTAATTTAAAATTAGAAATTTGCTTTACTCTATTAATGCTTGTTGAGGGAATTAATAGATTGTTGGTTTTTCTATCATAAAATTCAATGGTGATATAAACGCTTCTATTAGAATCATTTGATGATATTTTAATATCAGGTCGATATTTAAAAGAACTTGGATCTGTTAAAAAAGTCGGAATATTTATTTCATCATCAATTGTTTTTAAAAATTTATAAAACACAACAAAGTCATCAAAATTTGTTATGCTTGATGCAAGTTTATTAATACTTGAAAATTTTTCATTACTAAGATCAACATTGATTATCTCATTAGAACCTTTATAAAGACTATCAATTTCTTCTTGATATTTGGGAAATGTCATATATTGAACTATTTTTGTATTCTTCAAAGATTGAATATTCGGATTAAGTGGATAATCGTCATGTGAAGTAAGATTTAATTGAACAGATAATTCTCCATTTGTTTCATTTGCAACTAATACAAAATTATATTTAAAAGTAGGGTCTTTAATATAACTAGATGATCCATCTATTTCATCAAACTTCTCGATCATTGAAGGTAAAATATCATCCTGACCATTTAATTGTAATGATTGAAATTTTGTATATTGAAGGTTAATGCTATTTTGTTCTGAATTTGTCAATTCTCTAAAACCCTTGATGATCGTGATTTCTTTTTCATTTGAAGTACTTGAAAATTCAATAGGTAGACCTTGATAATCATAAAGTTGAACAGATAATTTTAATTCCTTTCCATCTTCACTTGGAGAATAAGAAAAAGAATAAGTTATTCCTGGTTGTAAATTTTCAGGAATAGTATAAATATTGCCAATCAAATTATCATTAATTGAATGTGCCAAATTTTTACTTACATTTACACTATTAACAAGATCAGAATTAAATAAATTGTATTGTGATTTAAAATCAGTGGTTTTATCAGCCGTTGAACATGATGATAATGCAATAGCTGAAGTTATCAAAATGGATGTTGAGCCAAGGACAAGAAATAATTTTTTCACATAATCTCCATATATAATTTTTATCAATTATATAATAAAAGTAAGTGTTTTTAGCATTTTTTTGTAGTATAATACTTATTATAAATTAAAAAATATATGATAATTAAGGAATAATATGATTACAGACAGAATATTCATTTCATCTTCAAAAAGTGATGAAGGAAGAAGAGCTATTTCGCAATTAACAAATGAATTGTCACACATTAAAAGAAGTTTCGATTTTTTTAAAGATGCTGAAAAAACAACTTTTGTAAATTTTAAGGATGAAAAATTAATTTGAAAAAGATTAGAAAAATGTGGAGTTACTATTTTAATTTTATCGAGTGATTTTTTATTAACTAATGGTCATCTTTTAAGAAAAAATGCTAATGGTTCAATTGGTTGAAACTATGATGAAATTAAAGCATCACTAACTTGAAATAATGAGAAAATGCATAATTCTGTAATCGCGGTTTATACTGATGAATTTTTTTATGATTATATTAAAAATCCTGCTTTATTTTCATTTCCAATTCTTAATGAAAATCTTGATAATTTAAATAGATTTAGATCAGGTGATGTAGATAGTAAAGATTATATTGAGGTAATAAGTTTAAAAGAATTTCTATCGAATCCAAAATTTTATCTTAATAAAGTTGATAAAAGAAAAATTAAACAATCATTGCTTGGTTTGTATAGTATTGCTTTATAAAAACTAATATATAATTTTATTTTGAGTTTAAAGTTGTCATTTTATTTAATGTCTTTTTAAGTAGTAATTCATTTCTTAAGGTTTCAGCTTCCGAGCAAGTAGCTTGTTTTAATTTTTGTTCTGTTCTATCTATTTCTTCTCTAATTGTTTTTTCATTTAGATCCTCTTTAAAAACAATATCATCTGTAAAAATATCAACATATTCTCTTTCAACGTAGATTAATCCTCCACCGATTGCACAAACTCTTTCATTCTTTGAACCTTTTGAATTTATATACATGGTTGAAATTTCAATATTACTTATAAATGGTAATCTGTTTTTTTGAATACCAATATAACCCTTTGCAGTTTTCACAGTTAAAATATCAATGTCTCCATCGAAAAATATTCCTTTTGGTGTTGATATTTTTAAATGAGTAGTTCTTTCCATAAAATACTTTCCTGATTATTTTTTACTATTTGCTTTTTCTATTGCTTCTTCAATTGTTCCAACATATAAAAATGCTTCTTCAGGCAAATCATCATGTTTTCCATCTAAAATTTCACTAAAACTTCTTATGTTATCTGGAAGTTTAACAAATTTTCCCGGAATCCCTGAAAATTTCTCAGCAACATCAAATGGTTGTGAAAGAAAGTTTCTTATTCTTCTTGCCCTATGAACAATTAATTTATCCTCTTCAGATAATTCATCCATACCTAAAATTGCAATAATATCTTGTAATTCTTTAAATCTTTGAAGTATTTGTTGAACTGATCTAGCAACATCATAATGTTCATTACCAATTACTAATGGATCTAGTAATCTAGAAGTTGAAGATAAGGGATCAACTGCTGGATATATTCCAAGTGCAGCAATATTACGATCTAAAACGGTCTTAGCATCTAGGTGATTAAATGTCGTAGCAGGCGCTGGATCTGTTAAATCGTCAGCAGGAACATAAACTGCTTGAACAGAAGTAATTGAACCGCCTTTTGTTGATGTAATTCGTTCTTGTAATTGTCCCATCTCAGTTGCTAAAGTAGGTTGATAACCAACAGCAGAGGGCATTCTTCCTAATAATGCTGAAACTTCTGAACCAGCTTGAGTAAATCTAAAAATATTATCAATAAAAAGTAGAACATCTTGATTTAAAACATCTCTAAAATATTCAGCCATTGTTAGTCCTGATAAAGCAACACGCATTCTTGCACCAGGAGGTTCATTCATTTGTCCAAATACTAACGATGTTTTATCAAGAACACCAGAAGATTTCATTTCATAATAAAGATCATTTCCTTCACGAGTTCTTTCTCCAACACCAGCAAAAACGGAAAGTCCACCATGTTCCTTAGCAATATTATTAATTAATTCTTGAACTAAAACTGTTTTCCCAACTCCGGCTCCACCAAACAAACCAATTTTTCCACCTTTAACATACGGAATTAATAAATCAATAACTTTTATACCTGTTTCTAAAATTTCTGAAGAAGTTTTTTGTTCTTCATAAGATGGAGCAGGTCTATGAATTGGCATTCTCTTTTCTCAAATAGGTGCAGGTATTTCATCAATTGGTTCACCAAGAACATTAAACATTCTTGAAAGAACTTGTTTACCGACTGGTACAGTAATTGCACTACCTGTATCAAATACTTCAAGTCCACGAATTAAACCTTCAGTAATTCCCATGGAAATAGTTCTAACTGTATTATCACCAATATGTTGTGCTACCTCGAAAACATATTTTTTACCATCATATATTAATTCAAGAGCATTAAGTATTGAAGGTAATTTGGAATCATCAAAACGAACATCGACAACGGGTCCTAATATTTGGATTATTCTTCCTGAGTTTTTTTCATTATTATTCATTTCCTGCCCCCGCTACTATTTCAGTTATTTCTTGTGTTATTCTTGCTTGTCTTTCCTTATTATATTCTTTTTCTAAATAATCTATTATATCTGTTGCATTATTAGATGCATTCTCCATCGCAATTCTTCGCGAAGAAACTTCGGATACTTTTGATGAAGCAATAGATGAATATATTATTGCTCCCAAATAAAGTGGTAACGCTTTTTTGATAACGGTTTTTGGATCCGGTTCAAATTCAATTAAATTATTAATTTGATTTTGATTTGACAATAATTCTTTATCTTTTTTAGAAAAAGGATAAATTTTTCTATCTTCAGCTTCATATGTTAAACTGTTTATATATTTCGTATCAATTAAATGGATTGAACGAATTTTATTTGTAAATAAAAGAGAAGAAACTTTATTTGTAATTCTCATAACTATATCATAATTAGGTTCATCACCAACTGCTGAAAATTTTAATAAAAGATTTTCAGTTTTAATTATTCTTGAAAGAGACCTTACTCCTTTACTTCCCAAAAGAATTACATAATCATTATCGGTAACATTCTTCTTAAACAATTTAAAAATATTATTATTGTATCCGCCACATAAACCAATATCAGAAGTGATAATTATAAATACTCTTGGAGAAGAGGGATTTACTTTAATTATTTCATTTCAATCTTTTATCTTAGTATTTAAATTATGAAAAATATCTTCAATCCTTTTGGAATAAGAAATAACATCTTCATAATTTTTCTTTGCTTTTCTTAATTTAGATGTCGAAACAAGTTCCATTGCTTTTGTAATTTTTCTTGTCGTGGTTACTGAAGTTATACGATTTTGCACTTCTTGCAATGAAGCCATATTATTGTTTTACACTTTCCACAACTGGTTGAGATGTAGTATCAGAATTAACAACAGTATCAGCATTAGAAATAGGTTCATTAACAATTATTCCAGCCAAAAATGTTTCATTAAATCTTTGAATAGATTCAAGTAATCCTTGATCTACTTCATCAGAAATCACTTTAGATTCTGTAATTGCTCTTTTGAATGAATTGGCAACATTATCCAATTTGAAAAAATCAATTAATTCGGTTTTTCACCTTTTGATTTCTTCTAAAGGTATGGATTCAATTAATTTATTTTTAACTGCAAATAAAACTATTGTTTGAGAAACTTGAGAAATAGGTTCAAATTGTTTTTGAACTAATATTTCATAAACTTTTTTTCCATGAGTTAATATTTTTTTGGTTGAATCATCAAGATCAGATGAAAACTGTGCAAAAGATTGCATTTCATTATATTGTGACAATTCAAGTTTTAATGAAGATGTTACTTGTTTCATAGCCTTAATTTGTGCAGATGATCCTACCCTTGAAACAGAAAAACCCACATCAACAGCTGGACGTTGTCCCGAGTTAAATAGATTCTCTCTAGTGAAAATTTGTCCATCAGTAATTGAAATAACATTTGTAGGAATATAAGCAGAAATGTCACCTGATTGAGTTTCGATTATCGGTAATGCTGTAATGGAACCACCACCATTTTTAGCATTTACTCTTGCTGCTCTTTCTAGTAATTGTGAATGTAAATAAAAAACATCACCAGGATATGCTTCACGACCTGGTGGTCTTCTTAATAAAAGAGAAAGAGTTCTATAAGCCACAGCATGTTTTGAAAGGTCATCATAAACAATTAAAACATCCTTTCCTTGTTCCATAAATTCTTCAGCCATTGTTACAGCACTATATGGAGCAATATATTGCAAAGGAGCAAATTCAGAAGCACCAGCTGACATGACTATTGTATAATTCATAGCATCTCTAATTTCTAAGTTCTTTACGATTTGAGCAACTGTTGAATTTTTTTGTCCAATTGCTACATAAATACAAATAACATTTTTACCTTTTTGGTTTAAAATTGTGTCAATGGCAATTGCTGTTTTTCCAGTTTGACGATCACCAATAATTAATTCCCTTTGACCCTTTCCAATTGGAATTAATGAATCGATTGAAATTAATCCTGTTGCAAGTGGCTGATCAACAGTTTCTCTTGTCATAACTCCAGGAGCAACTCTGAAAATTGTTCTTGTTTTTTGAATATTTATTTCACCTTTACCATCTATTGGATGACCTAATGCATTTAAAACACGGCCAATCAATGCTTGCCCAACAGGAACAGAAACAACTTTTGTTGTTCTTTTTACTTGATTACCTTCAACAATATTATCGTTCTCACCCATCAAAACAACTCCAACGGATTCTTCTTCCAAGTTTAGTGCTAATCCAAATGTTCCAGAACCAAAATCCAGTAATTCACCCAACTTAACATTATCTAATCCTGAAACCAAGGCAATTCCATCACCAATTGACAAAACTTCTCCTACTTCAGATGTTTTTGCTGTTAAAGAACCATATTCTTTAATTTGTTTTTTTATAACTGCTGATATATCAATTGCTTTTAATCCCATTTTCTTTCCCCTTTCAATGCATTCTTAATTTGTTCTAAATCTGAAATGACGGAATTTTCAATTATTGTGTTATCAAGAAATATTTTAATTCCTGATATTAGTTCTTTATCTAATAAATTTTTTAAGCTCACATTACAATCATATTGTTCGGAAAGTTTGTTTTCAATTTTCTTTAGATTTGAAGGTGATAGTGGTGATGATGAATAAACTATTCCTTCTTTTATTTTCAAATAATTACTACAATAATTAACAAACAAACTGATGATGTTTCTAATATGATGAAATTTATTTTTACTTGAAATTAATTTTAAAAAATTTAAAAAATATTTGTCCAAATTTTTGAATGTTGTGGTTAGAATTTCTTCTTTTTTTGCCTGGGGTATATTTCTTAAAGAAATAAGTTTTGAAAAACTAAGATAATCAGGTGTTGAAAATATAGCTAATAGGATCTTTGCATCATCAAAATATTCTTTAACCTTATCTTCTTCTTTTGCAACAGAAAATAAAGCCAAAGAATAACCAATTAAATTTTCATTTTTATTCATGATTCACCTTTTGCATTATTATTTATTCACCTTTAATATAAGAATCAAGATATTCTTTAGTAGTTTCTTGATCAATATCTTTAGAAATAATCTTTTTGGAAATAATCATTGCTACTTCAATAATGTCATCATTTCTTGTTTCAATCATTTTTTCCATTCTAAAATTTATTTCAGTATTAGCTTCACGAATTAATCTTTCAGCTTCTTTCTTTCCTTCATCAATATAATGTTGTTTTATTATTTCTGAATCTTTTTTAGATTTTGAAATTATTTCTTGTGCAACAACTCTGGATTTTATTAATTCATTTTTTGCACTAGATTTCATTTCGATTGATTTAAGTTTTGAATCGACTGAATCATCAATATTTTTTTGAATAAAATCATGTCTTCTTTTCATCATTTTTACTACTGGATTATAAAATAATTTAGACAAAATAATCATTGTAACAATAAATGCACCAATTGTTGCAAGTATTATATATAATGATGGAAACAAAGCATTAATGATATTATTAATATCTCCTGGTTTAGGATTTCCTGATTCTCTCAAAATTGTTTCATTTATTATTGCTAATATTATTTCTTCGTTCATAAAAACTTCCTAATTCATAATTATGATTATACTGTGATGTTGTAAACAAAAATCAATAGAATCGCAATAACGAAGGCATAAATAGCCGCAGATTCAGTAATAGCTAATCCCATGATTAACATCTTTCTAATTTTTGCTTCAGCTTCTGGATTTCTTCCAACTGCCTCAACTGCTTTTCCTGTAGCATAACCTTGTCCAAGACCAGTACCAATTACACCAATTACAGCCATTCCGGCTCCAACTGCGACCAATCCATATTGCATATTATTCATATTTTTTCCCTTCTAATTTAAAACAAGATTACTTGTTTTTTTGTTTTCTTTTTTTTGTTTTTTAGTTTCTCTAGCAATTTTTTTTGCTTCCTGTATTTCATCTCCAGCTTCTATTTCAGTTGATCAATATATGCATGTTAATAAAGCAAATATATATGATTGAATTAGTGCTCCAAATATATCAAAATACATATGGAATCAAGGAGCAACAATCATTCCCAGTAAATTGATTTCACCAACAATCGGAATGAGTCCTCACAGCACACTACATACATAATAAATTAGAAACATCATAATTGATCCGCCCAATATATTTCCATATATCCTAAATGAAATTGAAATTAATGGGGAGAATTGCCCGATTCATTCTACTGGATTTAAAAATTTCTTGAAAAAGGATAACCGTTGATGAATAATTCCGAATACATATATACCTAATCAAGCAATTATAGATAAAATAAGTGGAACAGAATAAGATGTAACAACAGGCTCCATAGCTAGAAATGCAGAGGTATTACCAATCATTAGAAAAGTTATTAAAGTGAAAATATATGGAGTGACACGATCAAGCTTTCCATCCGTTGCAGAGTTAAATTCTGATTGAAAAACTCCTACATATTGTTCTGCAAGTAATGCTATTCCTTTTGGCGATTCATCTGGTTTAACTTTTCTAACTTTAAAATAGACAACAATAGATAAAACAGAAACAACAATTACAACATAAATTAAAGTTATTAATTGAGGTTGAGCTCATTCAAATAAATTACTAGTTAATTGTCCCATGTTTTTCTTTCCTTTCTCTGAAGTTTTTAAATATTCAAAATCAAATATGATAAAGAACAATGGTAATCTGAATAGTAAATAATCCAACTAATACAGTGAAAAAATTGAAAATTCCATCTATATTTGCTAATGAATTATCACTTTTATTGAATGCTTTGTTAATGAAAATAGTTGATAAAAGTGTGCCTATCAATAAACATGATGTTAGGAGAAACTTAATGAATGATAAGAAGAAGGCCATTCTGAATGTTCTCTTATGACTTAAGAGTTTTCCTAAAAAAAAGTTCGTGATAAAAAAAATTGATATTGAAACTAGTGAACCTAATAAAAAACCTGTCAAATATGTATAACTAGAAATAGCAGCAATTGCAAAAGCAATTGAAGTTAAAATAACTAGTAAAAATCATATTTTAAACATGTTTTTTTCAAGATTAATGCTGTTCATAAATACCCTAGGTAAATAAATTACCTATTTATAATTTTACTCTTACTTTAAAAAAATTAATTAAAATAAAAAAATAATAAAATAGGATGATATTAAGCAAATAACATTTCCCTAATTTTTTCACTTTTTTGTTTCGAAATCATTATTTCAAGAACTTTCAAACCAAGTTCAATTGATGAACCAGGACCCCTACCAGTAATATATTTACCATCAACCATCACTATATCATTCTTTTGTCTTAAAAAAGATGATTTTTCGTCAATACCATCAATTGGATATGAAACATATTTTTTATCAGTGATTAAATTTGTTTCATATAGTGCATTTGGTGCATCACAAATTGCAATGATATATTTTTCATTATTTATAAAATCTTTTATCATCGATAAAGCTTTATTATTTTTTCTAAGTTCAATAGCTGCTCTTCCACCAGGAATGAAAATTCCATCATAATCATTTATGTTATAAGTTGAGATTGTTTCTATAGATCCAATATGAAACGTGCCGAAAATATTTGTCTTACCATCAGGATTATAATATGTTATATCAAATTCATTGGATTTATCTAATACTCCTATTACATTTGTTAATTCAATATCTTGATATCCATCTAATATTA
>JBOFXM010000073.1:0-1379 GCA_051654165.1 Metamycoplasmataceae bacterium | reverse complement strand
AAGCTGAATTCTTTTCTGATCCAATATCATCTATAAAAAGAAAATCAACATCCTTTAAATCATCAATTGTTTTTTTATAACCTACTGTAAATAATTGTTTCAGATGATTAGCTAAATCATTATTATTGATATAAGCTACTGTTTTACCTTTGGAAACAAAATAATTTGACATAGCTTGTGTAAAGAATGATTTACCCACACCAAAATCACCATATAAATACACACCCTTAAAATACTCATTATTTTGAAAATTCTTCAAAATAGTTTCCTTAAAATAATGTAGAAGTTCTTTGCGTTCCTCATTTCACATAAATACATTATCTTCAAAAGCTTGTTTATCATTTTTTGCAATCATCAATGAATGATTCACATTTGTAACATCTCTTAAAATAAAATTATTAAGGCTTTCTATTTTTTTGCCTATTTCAGTTGGAACCATTTTTCTAGTTATGATTCCATTCTCTTCAATGTCAAGTTCTGATGTATACAATAAATTCTTATTTTTATCTTCTTCAATAATTTCAAAAAAAATAAGAATAGAATCATCTATTTGTTGCTCATTTAGATTATTATCCTTTATTAATTTAATAATCTTTTTGTTACTCAAGACTTGTTTTTTTATTTCGTCGATATTCATAGTTACATCAATTCTTCTAGATCATCAAGTAATTCATTTAATGAAACCTCTTTAACATCACTAAATATTGATTCCTTGTTTTCAAAATGTCCTCAATCCAATTCTTGACTTTTAGTTTTTGATTGTTTTGATTTAATAGAATCATTAAGAGTGTCAACTATTTCTTTAAAGGTTATTAAATTCCTTTCATATAAATCATTTGTTATTTTTTTAACATAATTTACTACAACTCTTTCATTGCATTCAACTGAATAATTAAGAATTGTATTAATTGATGCATCACACAAACCAATATTTCTTGAATAATTAATATATTCTTTTTGACCAAAGGTAATTGAACCTTTGTCTAAAAATCTAATAAATTGTTCCGGAGTAAGTGATCTTATAGCATCATCATTATTTTCAAAAGCAGGAAGTTTAAAATCAGCAGTTTGATATTGATCATCTTGTTGTTCATCAAATGAATAATCAAATATATCGAAATATTTGGCAGATATTTCTACATAATCATTTTTGCTAATAGGTCTAGGTTTATGTTCTAATATCAATTTTTCCATCATTATATCACCTATTTTTTTCAATAAATTAGACTTAAGCATGTCGTTTTCAATAAATTTTTCAAGTGTTAAAGGTTTCAATAAAGTAATTAATCCATTTTTATTATCATTTTTAGCAAAAGATCTCATCAAACCTACTGCCTCTAGGTTTTTTTTAGCCACAATTACATCATCCAAGCTCATTG
>JBOFXM010000072.1:0-1799 GCA_051654165.1 Metamycoplasmataceae bacterium | reverse complement strand
AAATGTCCGAAATAAGATGCCATACTTGTAAAGGTATGAGATTAAATCAATATGCATTAGCCGTGAAAATATCTGGTATAAATATTAATGATTTTGTGTCATTTTCTATAGATGAAGCTATAGAAAAATTATCTTCATTTGAATTTTCTGAAATCGAGCAAAAAATTTCAATTTCCATTCTAAACGAATTGAGTAATAGATTAACTTTTTTAAGTGATGTTGGTCTAGATTATTTAACATTAAACAGAACCGCAGAAACCCTTTCTGGCGGAGAAGCACAAAGAATTCGTTTGGCAACACAAATAGGTTCGAAGTTGGTCGGTGTTTTATATGTTCTAGATGAACCTTCAATCGGATTGCATCAAAGTGATAATGATAAATTAATTAAAACAATGAAACATATGGTTGACTTGGGTAACACTTTAATTGTTGTTGAACATGATGAAGAAACAATAACAAGTGCTGATTTTATTGTTGATATTGGACCATTAGCAGGTAATGAAGGCGGAGAAATTATTGGTGCTGGAACATTACAAGAAATAATGAACAATAAGAATTCAATTACTGGTAAATATTTATCAAAGGAATTGCAAATTCTTACTCCAAAATCTCGAAGAAGTGGAAATGGCAAGGTTTTAGAAATTATAGGAGCTAATGAAAACAATTTAAAAGATATTGATGTTAAATTTCCCTTAGGTAAATTGATTGCTGTTACTGGTGTTTCAGGGAGTGGTAAATCAACATTAATTAATCAAGTTTTAATTAAAGCTCTTAAAAAAGAATTAACTAAAAATTATCATATTAAACAAGATCATTATAAAAAAATAAATGGCATTCATAATATAGATAAAATTGTGAAGGTTTCTCAATCACCAATTGGAAGAACTCCGAGATCTAATCCTGCAACATATACTTCAGTGTTTGATGATATTAGAAATGTTTTCACTTCTGTCGAATTAGCAAGAGCTAGAGGATACGAGAAGGGAAGATTTTCATTCAATGTTAAAGGTGGAAGATGTGAAAGATGTAGTGGAGATGGTTCATTAAAAATTGAAATGCACTTTTTACCAGATGTTTATGTTATATGTGATTATTGTGATGGCAAAAGATATAATATTGAAACTTTAGAAGTTAAATATAAAGGCAAGAACATTGCTGATGTTTTAGAAATGAGTGTTAAAGATGCTTTGGAATTCTTTATATCAAAACCAAAAATCAGAGACAAATTAAAAATTCTTCAAGAAGTAGGATTAGGGTATATTAAGTTAGGTCAAAATGCTACAACACTTTCTGGTGGAGAAGCTCAAAGAATAAAGTTGTCAACTCATCTTCAAAAAACTGCTACAGGAAAAACCATTTATATTCTTGATGAACCAACTACTGGATTACACACATATGATATTCAAAATTTACTAAATATTCTTAATAGAATTGTTGATAAAGGAGATACAGTTATTGTTATTGAACATAGTTTAGATATAATCAAATGTAGTGATTATATTATCGATTTAGGACCAGGTGGAGGAAATAAAGGTGGAAGAATAGTTGTCACAGGAACTCCTGAACAAGTTATAAAGAATAATGATTCATTAACTGGAAAGTATTTGAAAAAGGTAATTGATAATGAGAAATAAAACTGAACCTAAACCAGAAATAAATGTTTTTGAATTGTGTCAAGAAAATAAATTAGAAGTTGTTAATGAAATGTCAATCAAAAATTGAGCAACTATTACGAGACCAGCGATAAATAGAACTGGTCTAGAATTAAAAGGCTATTTTTATAGTAAAGATTGTGTTTC
>JBOFXM010000071.1:0-29096 GCA_051654165.1 Metamycoplasmataceae bacterium | reverse complement strand
GATTCTTTTGTAAAATCAATTTTCTCTGGGAAAATAAGTTGAACAATTCCTGTTCTGTCTCTTAAATCAATGAAAGAAATTTTACCCATTTTTCGTATATTTGAAACTCAACCATGAAGTGTGATTGAATCATTTTCTTTGTATTTTAATATCTCAATATTATTTATTTTCATTTGAATTTCTTTCTAAAATTAATTTTGCGGCTTTATTTATATCGACTATAATTTTGTTCCTATTTTTCATTTCTTTAATTATAATTGTATTTGGTTTTTTTGTTTCTTGTTGTTCAAAATAAACAATTTTTTTAGGATTAAAATAAAGAGCATCAGAATATAGTTTTGATGATTTATTAAATTTTTTATTGAAATCAACTATAAGATTTTTGTTTCTTAATTCACAAATTAATGGAAATATAAGAGCAAATTCTTTTTGATTCTCAATAATAAAATAAACATCTAATCTTTTTTCTTTAATTACATTGACATCTTTTATTATTTCAAAAAGTCTTTCAACACCAACACCAAAACCAACTCCAGAAATATTTTGGGTAGAATTTTTAATTAAATTATCATAACAACCACCGCCTATTATAGTTGATTTTGAACCCAATAATTTAGAATTAGATTCGAATTCAAAAACAACATTTGTGTAATAATCAAGACCTCTTACTAAAGCATGATCAATTTCAAAGGGAATTTCAAAACTTTTTAATAAAGATAAAAGATTGTCAAATGATAATTTTGATTCTGGGGAAAGAAATTCCTCAATTTTTGGAGCATTTAAAACAACTTCTTTCTTAGAGTCTATTTTGTCATCTAAAATTCTAAGTGGATTTAATTTTATTCTAGATATTGAAAGTTCTGAAAGATTTTTTTTATTTTCTTCAAAATATTTTGTTAAAGCTTTTTCAAATAATTTTCTTTCTTCTTTTGTGCCAATATTATTTATTTTCAATATTCAGTCACTAATACCTAATTTAATTAAAAAATTGTGTGCTAATTGAATAATTTCAATCATTGAATAAATAAAATTATCACCAATAAGTTCAACGCCTATTTGATAAAATTGTCTTAATCTTCCTTTTTGTGGTTTTTCATATCTAAACATTGGACCAATATAAAATAATTTATTAAGTAATTTATTAGACAAAAGCTTATTTTCAATAATTGCTCTTCCAACTGATGCCGTTCCTTCAGGTCTTAAAGCAAGTTCTCGATTCGATAAATCATTAAAAGAATAAAGTTCTTTAGTGATAATATCACTTGATTCTCCAGATGTTTCTTTAAATAAAGCAAGAGATTCAAAAATAGGTGTTGAAATTTTATGAAAATTATAAGATTGAGCAAGTTTTTCGAAACAATTAAAAATTGATTCATATATATCTTGCTCATTTCCATATATATCTTTTGTGCCTTTTGGTTTTTGAATCATGTTTTCCTTTCAAAATAAAAACCCACTTGGGGTTTTCATTTTAAACAAATTAATACCTTATGTAAATCAATTTTATCAAATAAATATTTATTTAATTAATTAATGTCATTAACAGAGGGAAATACTTGTTCTTGTATAATTTGAGTTTCTCAATAGTTATTAAGAATTTTATTTCTTTTTCTTTTACTTTTGAATGCTTTGAATATATTGAATAAAAATGGAATTATTATTACAGATATTATTAATGATATCAAGATGAATATTATTAAAGGAATTGTAAATAATAATGGAGCAGAACCAGGAATAAAACTGAAAATTAATAAAATTGCAACTAAGAGACCATTTGAAATTAATAATCTTTTTGCAGAATCTTTTACTGCCACATCTGAAATTTCCTTTAATTCACTTTTTACTAATTCTTCGGTTTTTCTATTTTTAAGTTTCTCCTTTATTCTAAATAAAACAGTTATGTTATTTGATATAGCAATTAAGATTGCAGATGCTAAACCAAAAATAAAGAATCCATTGAATGTAAAAATTTGGAATGTGAAAAGTATTACAAAGAACAATACTCCAATTGTAAGACCAATAAACATTGGTAGAGCAAATGATCAATCACTTCTAAATAAAACAAAAATTGACATTGCTAGTATTGAGGCTAAAGATATATAAAGAATATTTAATATAGCTTTGTTAGCTGATTCAAATAAAACTGAATAAGTTACTAATTCTAATCCTTGATTGCTAAGTGCAATTATTTTAAGATTATCAATTTCTTTTGTAGTTATTATTTCAATTAAATATTTGTCACCAACTTCATTAACTGTCCTTGTACTTATTTCTGAATTTTCAACACCTAATTCATTGATTAAAATTTCCTTAAAGTTGTTTACTTCTTCTAAGCTAAGTTGATTTTTTGATTTAAGAATAACTGGTTTGGTGATTGCGCCACTAGCATTAATGCCACTTGTTCAATTAGAACCTGTGAAACTAAAAGTTGTGAAAAGAGCAACACCAACAATACCCATTAAACCCATTCCAACAAGAGAAGATTTTTTGGCTATACCGACTCATCTAGTATTTGAAGATTTTACTTCTATCTCTTCAGTAATCATTTCTAATTCATTTTTTTCTAAATCAATATTCAACGGTGTTTCGATTTTTTTATAAATTCCAAATAAATGTTTTTTATTATCGAATCATTTTGTTCCTAATATTAAATTAACTAAAATTCTAATTAGTACAAACATAATTATTGAAACAAAGATTGACATTATTAAAATTAATGAAGAAAATGTTCCTAAATATAATGAACCTATTACATAAATTATAACCGAAGTAATAATTAAAGAAAAGGCTTTAGTGGCAGAAGAGCTCATGGTTAGTTTATCTGCTTTTTTAAGTGATTTTTGTAAACTGTTACCAGACTTCAATTCTTTTTTAAATCTTTCAAAGAATGCAATATTAAAATCGAGACCAATACCTAATGCAATCATTAAGGCGGCAATTGCTTCTGGTGAATATTCACCCCGAAAAACGGTGATCATTAATAATCCCAAGAAAACCAAAAAGGCGGCACATATTGTTGACAAAGCACCTAATAAACCATAGTTAACAATTAAAAATATGGAAACGAAAGAAAAGGCAACTGCTCCAGCAATTATTAAAAATTGATAAGCATTATTTCCTAATGCTGGTTTTATGAAATTATATGTTTGTAGATCTAAACTATATGAAGAAACTGAATAATCAAGATTATAAAATATTTTTTCTTTTTGTTTAATTGTAATTTTTGGTGCGAAAGAAAAATCTAAATTTAATGTACTTCTAAATAAACCTCCAGAAGGTGAACTGTTTTTTGAAATCAAATAATCAATTGCATCAAAACCACCAAAATCCTTGGTTTTTAAAATTGGTTGAGTGCCATTATCAGCTACTTCAGTAATTCCATTTATGAACATAAATTTATAAGGATCACGATTTACTGCAGTTCATTCATCATTATAAGAAGTAGTTGCTAATTCAATCAAATCATCAAAATTTCTTCAAACTAAAATGTCACTTGTTTCTGTTATTTGGTTACTTAATGTTAAAGTAATTGCTCCATTTGCCATAGTTGCATTACTAAATTCAAAAGGTAATTTTTTTGGTCTTCCATTAGAATCTAAACTTAAAGTAGTTACAACTATTTCTTCTTTATTTTTAAGAAAAGAAGTGAAGGCTTCCATTTCACTATCTGTATTAATGTTTGTACCTTTAATAGTTAAAAAATCATTTGAATTCAAAATAACTTCATATGAAGAATTTTCTGAAAGAGTAAGATTTAATCTTTGCTCAACTTGTCTTTTTATTACATCTGGTGTTTCATCGATTTCAGTCATTTTTAAAACAACTTCTGCTCCAGATTTATATGCATTAGTTGGTTTATTATCCGAAACTGAATACACTGATCCAAGAGTTATCCCGACTGCCATGGAAATTAAAGAAATAGATGAAATGGTTCACCTTTTTCAATTAGATAATTTAAAAACCTTTTTAAATTTGCTAAACATATTCTAAATTATACTAAAAACTATACAATTTATTTGATTTTAAATGGATTGATATTGTATGTTAAAAGATATCGATAACCTTCAGTTGATAACTTTCTTCCTTTTGATGTTTTAGATATTAATTTTAATGACAATAGTACTGATTCGATATCATTTATGATAACATCTTTTGATTCATTTAAGATACTAGCTATCGAATCAAGAGAAGCAGCTTTATTTTCGAAAATTTCTTCCAATATTTTCATATATTCAATATGAAGATTATTTAATCCATATTGGAATAAAGAAAGATATTTGAATGTTCTAAAAATAATTTGGTTAGTGATGATTCCTTCATTATAAAAATAAGCAAAATCAATAACATGTTTTAATAATCTGTTTGCTATTCTTGGGGTACCATTAGAATAAGTTGCTATCATTTTTGCTTGATCTTCATTTATTTGGCAATTAAGTAAAATTGAAGAATTATTTATAATTTTTGATAATTCATTTTGATTATATTTTTCTAATTTTGAAATTAAACCGAATCGATCTCTAATTGGTTGACTAATTTTAGAAATATTTGTTGTTGCCCCAATCAAAGTAAAAGATGGAAGTTTCATTCTAATAATTTTTTTATCACCTTCAGGTCCTATAGAAATATCAATAACACTATCTTCAAGTGCAGAATACATTAATTCCTCTAAACCTTTATTAATACTGTGAAATTCATCAATAAAAATAATGTCTCCATCATTAATGTTTGCAAAAATTGCCAGAATATCAGCACGTACAAATAATAATGAACCTTGAACAAAAATTATTTGACGTTTTGAATATATTGATATTATTTCTGCTAAGGTAGTTTTCCCTAAACCTGGTGGCCCATAAAACAACATATGGTCAGGGTATTTTTTTTGATTTTGCGAAGATTTAATAATTACTTTTAATGTTTGAACTAATTTTTTTTGACCTATGAAGTCATCAAACTTACGTGGTCTGAGTGATTTTTTTGTGTTGTTCATTTGAAATTACTTTTATTGCTTGTTCAATCATATTTTCAATAGAATCATTTACATTTATATTGGCTATAGCATGAATAATTTGATTTTTATTAAATCCAAGTGTTTTTAATGTCTCTATTAAATCATCCTCATTTTTATTTGCCGGTTTTTTAGTAATTAATGCATTATATTTCGATTGAAATTCAAAAACTAATTGCCTAGCCGATCTTTGACCTAAATGTGGCATTTTTGCTAATTTCTCTCAATCACCTTCAACTATTAAATCCAAAGCTTTTTTTCAACCTTCATTTAAAATAGAAATGCCTGTTTTAGGTCCAATTCCTTGAATAGAAAGTAGGTCTTCAAAAAATAATCTTTCTTTGAAGTCTTTAAATCCATAATAAACATCTATATAATCATTTTTATGATGATAAATAAAGATTTTTTGAAATTTGTCTAGTTCAAATCTTTCGATTTCTGGGGCATAGACAACATAACCTGTATAATTTGATTCAAATAAAAAATAATTTTTTGCAATTGAAACGATTTTTCCTAATTTGTATAACATATTTTATTCCTCCTAAATATATATGTTAAAAAAAGAAATATACTAATTATAAAAAATTAATATGATAAAAAGAAATGTTAATTTCAAAAAAATGCAAAAAAAAATGGGGTAGATAACGGGATTCGAACCCGCGCATAACGGTACCACAAACCGCAGTGTTAACCGCTTCACCATACCTACCATAATAGTTTTTTGTTTTTAAACAATTATTATTATACTAAAAGATTAATGTCTTCCCTTGTAATTCATCAAAATATTATAAGGTTTGATATCAAAAAGACTAATAAAGGTTTCCACAATAAATTTTTTAATATTATTTGTTGTTATAAAAACATCGGATTGTTTAGAAATTGTAAAATTGAAAGATAATCTAATGTTTTTACCTGCTCTAACAATAGTAACAATTGGTTCATCAGTAATTTTAACATCTGTTAATTTATTTGTCATTATTTTAACAATATCAACAAAAACTTTTTTATGGATGTTAGTAGTTTGATTAGTACTATTCTTAATGCTTATATATTCCATTATTTTTTACCTTTTCCTACATATTTTCCCGTTTCAGTAGCAACAGTAATAATATCTCCTTCTTTAATAAACATTGGAACTTCAATTTCAAAGCCAGTAATTAATTTAACTTTTTTCTGAGGATTGGTTGTAGTATTACCTTTAACTGCATCAGCTGCTTCTGCTACTTCAAGATCAATATTTAAAGGAATTTCTAAATCTAGAATCTCATCCTCAAATTTACGAACCTTAACTTCAGAACCTTCAATTAAAAAATTTAATTCCCATTCAAGTTTTGAAGCATTAATTTCAATTTGTTCAAATGTTTCATTATCCATTAGTACACAATTATTACCATCATTATAAAGGAAATTCATTGCCACTCTTTCAATATGAGCTTTTTTTACTTTATCTCCACCAGTGAAGGACTTCACAACAATTGCATGACTTCGCAAATCTTTAACTTTTGCTTTAACATTAGCTTGTCCTCTTCCTTGTTTGGAATGAGATGCTTCAATAACTATATATAAATTACCATCCATTTGGAAGGTGATTCCAGGTTTAAAATCATTTACACTAACCATAAAATCATCTTATTTTCTTGAAAGAACCAAATGACCTGATTCAGTAACTAATACATCATCTTCAATTCTTGCACCACCAAGATTTTCAATATAAATTCCTGGTTCAACAGTTATTACCATTCCTGGTTCTAAAATCATTGGCATTTTTGAAGCAACCATTGGAAGTTCATGAATATCAATTCCTAATCCATGACCTGTACTATGAATGAAATTATTTCCATAACCCATTTCAGTAATATATTTTCTACAAATATCATCAATTTCTTTAGAGCTAATTCCCGGCCTAACAGCTTCACGACCCCTTCTTGCAGCTTCTTCTACAATTTTAAGAATTTCTACTAATTTTTGATCCACTTGAGAATTTTCTGATTTCTTATAAATCATTGTTCTTGTAATATCACAAGCATAACCTTTGTAATAACTACCAAAATCAATTTTTACAATATCACCATCTTTTAAAGTTCGTTCAGTTGGATGATGATGAGGCATTGCAGAATTAGAACCAAATGCAATAATTGAATCAAATGATTCTTTGTCAGCACCTAATCTTTTCATTAAGTAATTTAATTTGTTATCAATTTCAAGTTCAGAAACACCTTCAATAATGAAAGATTGTAATTTGTCAAATGCTTCTAAAGAAATATTAATAGCCTTTTGAATTTTAGCCACTTCTTCGGAGTCCTTAATCATTCTTAATTCTTGACCTTTAATATTCATAATTACTGCATTTGGCAAAAAACTTTTTAATTTATTATAATGAGTTACTTCTAAATAATCACTTTCGATAGCAATTTTACCATAATTTTTAGCTTTAAGAAAGTTAGAAAAAGACTCATTTTCAAGTAAAATCACGTCAACATTTTTAGCATTTTTTTTGGCATATTCAAAATATCTACTATCAACAAAAAGAGTTGCTTTGTTCTTTTCAATAACAATTCAACCTTCAGATGCCATAACTTCTGAATATCACAATCTTGTTTGGTAAGCTTTCGATACTATTGCATCCAGGCTAAATTGAGTAAAAAACTCCTCTAAAATACTTCTGTTCATAATTATTTTTTCTCCTTGTGTGTTGTATGTTTATTACATTTGTGACAATGTTTTTTAATTTCTAATTTTTCGACTTGATTTTTTTTGTTTCGTTTCGTAATGTAATTTTCCATTTTACATTCATCACATCTCAACGTAATTCCAGTAGCAGGCATGTTCTCTCCTTGTTTTAATTAATTTAACTTTTAATATTTATTATTACAATTATATAGTAAATATGAACATTGAAAATCATTTTATTTTTAAATAAATATCCTTAAATTTCAAGACATTTCAACAATTTTATTAAAAAAATATAAATTACTAGTTCTTATGGAGTTTTATCAAATTAATTTATTTTATTACTAAAATTCTCGAAAAAGACATTAAAGATATGAGAGGTAATTAAGAAATGAAAAAAATAATCAAAAGTTTATTTGTATCAATAACTTTGGGAGTAGCTTCTTTAACTTCAATATATATTTTTGATACGTTTTTTATTAATGATTCAGAAATAGATATTATTAATGAAAAATTTATAGCAACGATTACTGGTGCAGTAAGTAAGCCTGGTGATTATGAATTTAGAAAAAATCAAACAACAAGAGAAATTATTTTTAAAGCAAATGTTAAATTTTCAGCAGATATAAATCTATTAAATTTAGAACATAAACAGAATCAATCTTTTGAGATTAATGTTCCTTACAAAATTGGAGAGAGACCTAAACTTAAATATTCAGAAATTACTACTATCAATCAACTTAAAGCTATTGGTGTTAAAGATAATATTGCCAAAATAATAATTAAATATAAAAATGAAAATAAAGGTATTCCAACATGAGATGAAATTGACAATCTATCAGGTATTGGTGAAAAAACACTAGCATTTTTAAAAGAAAATATTGATCTTTTCTAAATTTCTTATTATTTGGTTTAGTAATAATATTTTCATTTATGTATTATGAAACTCGGGAAAATAGATGAATTATTTTTATAGTATGTTTTTCAATAATTATTCTTTTACTATCATGAAAGTGATCTATTATTCTATTATGTTTTATGCCATTGACATTTCTTTTGCATTTCATAATTAATAACAACAAAATAATTACTGAGATAAATGATAATTACAAAATAACTCATGTTATTTCATCAGGTTATGTTATTAATAAAAATTCACAAAGAATTCTCTTGAAAACTAAAAATATTTTTGATATTGATGATTTGATTAATGTTCAAGCAATTAATATCGAATCAATCAAGGATAAAAAAGATCAATATAGTTATTATTTAAAATCATTAGGAATCAAATATATTGCAAGTGAAATGAAAACTTCAAAAGTAAATAGTCAGATTTCTATTAGAGCAAGAATTTTAAATTATTTTCAAGAAGGACCTGAATTTTATGTTAATTATATTTCTTTAGTTTTACTTGGAAAGAAAACTGATCTTAATAAAGATCTTTATGAAAAAATAAAATATATTTCAATTCTTCATTTATTTACAATATCAGGATTCCATATAAATTTATTAATGTTGATTATTTTACGATTTTTTAGAATATTTAAAATGAAAGAAGTATATGCAAATTATTTTGGATTAATCTTAATTCTAATATATTTATATATATTGAATTTTCCAATATCAAGCTTCAGAGCAATTTCTTTTATTTCTCTATGTTTCATTAATAAAGAATATCTCAAGAACAAATTTAGTAAAATTAATATATTAACCTGCATTATGTTAATAATGTTCATTTTAAATCCATATGTTATTTTTTCATTATCATTCATATACACTTTTTTAATTACATTTGCAATATTATTTGTTGCTGGCATAAAAAATAAAAAAATGAGAAACATATCGATTATTTTTGCATCCTATTTATCATCCATAGTTGTTTCAATATTTGTAAATGGATGATTAAATCTTTTTGGAATTATTAATTCTGTTGTTTTTTCTCCAATCCTTGTTGTTAATTATATTATTACAATTATAGGATTTCCATTTAAAGAACAATTGAACAATTACTATATGATCATTGATTACATAATTAATTTATTTCATAATAATAGCTTAATTCTTAGTGTGAATATAAATGTCAATTTCATTGATTATTATTATTTATCTTTTTTTCTTATCATTTCTATTATCAAACACTATAACATTGTCAATAATTCCGCTTCATCCATCAGCAGAAGAATCAATCATTTGAAAATCAATAGACGAATTAATAAATAAAGTTGAACCAATATTATAATGTCGCAAATATGCATCATTATTATTATTAACAATCTCATAAATATTAGTAATCGCCGTATCTTGTGCATATAAAAAATCTCCAGTATCAAATCAAGTGGCGAAACTTTCTCTGAAAGAAGATGTTGGTCGATTAATAGATACTTGTAATGATTCATCTTCATAAGCATCATATTTATCATTGTGATTCTTGTCATTTCATACTCTGATTGGTTGACTAAAATCGACTCTTTCAACATTAATATAATCAGTGCTATAACCAAATTTATTGTTTGGTTTATTTAAATCTCTTGTTGAATTCAAAATTCCACTCTTAGCACCCATTAAACTATATTCATAATTATTATCTAAAAATTTGTATTCTTTATATAAGCCATTTGTTGATAATAATAATCCCTTATAATTTTTTGATGATGAATTATCCAAAAAACCTGTAAATTTAATATTATTAAAATCATTTCTCGATAAAGGTGTTCTTGATGAATTGCTAGTTAGAGTCGATGAGTTATTCATATATATTTGAGAAATTCCATACTCATAACCACCAATATCATAATAAGCATTTCATAAAGATTGAACAGTTGGATCCACTGTTATTATTGAACCATCTTTTATATGAAAACGACCACCATATGGATAATCCATAAGTAATAATTTTTCACTTATATCATAATTATTGTTTCCTACATATTCTATTGATTTATTTCTTGAAATATCAGAACCCATTGTTGAAGGAGAATATCCTTCACTAAATTCTGTTCCAGTGAATGTCGTTGTATTATTAGCTATTGATGTTCCATTTCTATTATCAATGTAAGTAATTTGTTGTAATTTTCTTGTTAACAATTCATCAATAGAAAATAAATATGTGTATCTATCTGAATTTACCGGAAAAGAAACATCTCTTCTTCGAAAAGGTATTTCATTTAGAAATTCATAATCATCAATTCCGAGATAATCATCACCATCAATATTGTATTTAATGTTAATATTGTTTGATGCATTATAAATTTCTCTTGCAGATTTAATGCTTGAAACATCATCAGAATTGTTATTCAACAAATTACTCATTTCACTATTATTATAATGAAGTGCCTGTTCAAACTCATCTAGAAAAACACTAGGGATATTTTTAAAAACACTAATATTTACAGCATTATAATATTTTGTATAAAGTCTTCTAGAGTTTTTAGGATCATTTTTAGCAATACTTGTAATGAAAGTATTTGAAAAATGATGACCATATTCGTGAAAAAGAGTTGGAAAAATTAATTCAATTTTTTCTTTTAAATTAATGTTTTTGAATTCATTTAAATAATGATCAATTGAAATGTCAATTTCTTGTGTTGAAGGACTATATTGACCATTAACATTTCTACTAAGGACACTTAAATTATTAAATCTAATTACTTTTAATGATTCAATTTCAGGACCAAATTGTAATTCATTTATTATTCTTTCATTTATAAGATTAAGACCTTCAACACCAAAAAAGAAAAATCCATCTGTTTCATGTTCGATTAATGTAATAGGAACATCTTTAGATTTTTTAAGTTCTATTGTTTTTTTATTGCCAGGACTAAAATTATTGGAATCGTTTTTACTGATGAAAGTACTTGCGATAAATCAGGTACTAACACCAACACCTACTAAAGTTAAACTAAAAAGTATAGTTTGTAAAATTTTCGTTCTAATAAATTTCATAATTAATAATTATACTTTAGATTTGAATCTATTAAAAACAATATTATGATTGTTAACTTTAATATTATCAAATTTATTAAAATCATTAATATGATCAAAATCAAGATAATTTAAATTCAAAGATAATAATAATTTTTTAGCATTTTCAGGTATAACTATTTCAAGCATAGAAATAACTGCATATATTCCGTTCAATAAAGTATTCAACACTTTCTCAAATCTTTTTAAATTGTCTTTTAATAATCAAGCAGATGTTAAATCAATATATTTATTTAGTTCTTTTGCAAGATTTATAGCTGAACCTATGGCTTTATCTAATTGAAATTTGTTACAATACAATTTATATTTTTCAAAACTCTTTAAGATTTTTTGAATCATTTCTTCATCAATCACTTCACTTTCATTTCCATATTTTAATGGTTTATCAAAGTATTGATTGGCCATTGCAATAACTCTTGAAACAAGATTACCAACATTATTTGCAAGATCTGAATTGTAAGTTTTTATTAACATTTGTTCATCGAAAATTCCATCATTAAATATACTTATTTGTGAAATCAAAAAATATTTTATTATTTCAATATCATATTTCTCAATTAATTCAATCGGGTTAATAATATTTCCTTTTGATTTTGACATTTTTCCTTCAGGAGTAATTAATCAACCATGAGATAAAATATGAGTAGGTAATTTGATATTCATGACTTTTAAAAATATTGGTCAATAAATACAGTGGAAACGAGTTATCTCCTTACCTACTATTTGAATTATTTCATCACCATTTTTTCAATATTTTAAATATTTATCTGATTCATTTGCAGGTGACCAATTCAATGTAGTTAAATAACTAAATAAAGCATCCAATCAAACATATACAACATGTTTAGGATCATTTTTAATTTTGATTCCTCATGAAAATGATATTCTTGTTATTGATAAATCATCAAGTTTTTTATCAATAAAATTCTTTTTAAGTTCCAATCATATTTTGGATGGAATGACAAATTCAGGGTTATCAGCATTATATTGGGTTAATCATTTCGAAAATTGTTCCATTTTGAAAAAATATGATTCTTCTTTTATTTGTTCTAATAGATGGTTGCTTGTCGGATGATAAAATTTATTATTTTTTTCGATTGCATCTTTTTCCGAAACAAATTCTTCATCATTAACTGAATACAAACCATTATAATGACCTTTATATATGAATTCATTTTCTAACAAGAAATTAAAAACCTGCTCAACGGCTTCTTTATGTTTTATATTTGTAGTTCTACTAAATAAATCATATTGAATTTTAGAATCTTTTCAAAATGAAACAAAAAGATCAGATTGTATATCAACATATTCTTGTGGAGATAATTTTAATTCAATGGCTTTTTTTTCAATCTTTTGACCATGTTCATCAGAACCAGTACTAAACAAAACATCATAATTCATTTTTATTTTATAATTTCTAATTACTCATGCAATTGTTGTTGAATAAAGATGTCCCATATGAAGGTTTCCAGATGGATAATAAATAGGCGTAGTAATGTAGCAAGTTTTTATTTTTTTCATTATTTCTCCCTTGATTTAATTGGTTTATAAATTTCAAAAACTTCATCAGTATATTTATGAATATTTTTGTTACTTGGATGCAAATAAATATTACTTTCAAAAATTGTACCTCATCCAGCTTGAAAACGAGCTTCAACAAGTACTAGGTTAGGTTTTTGATCTTCTCTTGGGAAAATCATTTTAACTCTTTTGGGTTCAAAATTATGTTTTCTCATTGAGACAAAAACATCAACTAATCTTTCAGGCGGCAACACTAAAGCGATATAACCCTTTTGTTCAATGATTTTTGCACTTCCTTCAAATATTTGATCTAAATTAAGCTTAAATTCATGAGTAGCTATCAACATTTCTTTTGTTGCATTTCTTTTAGGTTTTGTTTCAATTTTATAAAAAGGGGGATTACAAATAATTAAATCATATTTTGTTCCTTGATTTTTGGCATATTCTTTTGAATAATTATTAAAATCTGCATTTATCAAGTTTATTTGATTTTCTTTACCATTCATCACAATATTTACTTTCGCAATTTCAATTGCTTTAGTTTGAATTTCTAATGCATCGATTTTGATTTTATTACTTCTTTCGGAAATAAAAATACTTAATGCTCCATTATTTACTCCAATTTCCAAAACATTTTTTATTTTGCCATTTATTGTAGCAAAATTGCCTAAAAGAATTGTATCAACTGAATAATTAAACATTGTTTTATCTTGATATATACTAATTCCAGATTCATAACCAAGAGAATTTTTAACTCAATTTTCTTTCATGACATTATTTCCTTTTTTATTTTATAAATTATAGTTTATTTAAAAAAAAATAAAAAAAATAACTCAGGTTATGAGTTATTTTGATAAGTTTTTCAATACCGTTTTCTAATATAAAATTCTATTTCATTTTCGAAACATCAATTAAATAAATAATTATTTTAGAAAGAATGGTATTTCATCGTCATCTTCATCCGTTATTTTAAAGTTCTCATCTATAATGTTTGTATTCATCTGTGAAAATTCTTGATCAAATTCAATTTCGTTATTATTTTTTTGTTTTAAATTTCTTCCATAAATACCTGATGATCCAACAACATTATTACCAACGTATTTATAATTAGCTTTTCCTGAAGTTGCAATAATCGAAACTTGGATTTCATTTTTAATATTTTCATCTTTTCTAATCCCAAAAATAATATTGATATTTTCATTTGTTTGTTCTTTAATTTTAGACATTATGAAATTTGCTTCCTTTAATGATATATCACTTCCGCCCGTTATGTTAACAATGGCATCAGTTGAATCGTTAATTGAATTTTCTAACATATTAGAATGTATGGCTTTCATTACAGCTTTTTCAGCTTTATTCTTGCCAGTAGCTCTTCCTTGTCAGATATATGCATTTTCTTTTTCTTTGATTATTGAGCAAACATCTGCAAAATCAAGATTAATATATGATGGTTTCAGAATTATATCTGTTAATATTTGCACTGTGTTTTTTAAAATTTTATCCGCCATTGTGAAGGAATCTTCAAATGAAATATCAGAATAATTTTCAAGTAATTTATTATTTGAAACAATAATTAATGAATCGACAGTTCCCTTAAGTTCCTCGATTCCTTTTTGTGAATTAGTATCACGTTTCCTTCCTTCAAAAGAAAATGGAGTAGTGACAATAGCAATTGTTAATATATCCATTTCTTTTGCGATTCTAGCAATTATAGGCGATGCACCAGTTCCGGTTCCACCACCCATTCCTGCAGTGATTATCACTAATTTAGCCCCAACTAATTTGTTTCTAATTTTCTCTTCAGAATTAAGTGCAGCATTTCTTCCTATTTCAGGATTAGCGCCGGCTCCCATTCCATTATTTATTTCACTTTCTAGATGAATAATGTTATTAGATTGAATTACATCTAATGCTTGTTTATCTGTGTTGGCGAAAATGAATTCAACACCTTCAAAATCGTTACCGATCATTTTGGCAACTGTATTCGTTCCGCAACCACCAACTCCTATTACTTTTATGTTAACAATAGGGGTTGTTTCTTTAACATTCATCATTTGAGTTCTCTTTCTTATTATTCATTATTTAACCGATATAGCGTTACTTTTTTTGTATAGGGGTTTCATTCAATTCTTCTGAGCTGTTATACTTGGTTTTGTATTAACATTAACAGTGTTAACATTAATTGTTCTATTTATATTTTCTAATAATTTAACCAATCCGAAAATAGGTCTATTATTATATTTTAGTAACAAAAAATTAATTGGTCTACTATTTACACTAATATTATTGTTAGGTAAAATACTTTTACAATATTCTTCCATTTCTAAAATTCCTTCAATTCTTCCAATAACATTCAGTGTGTAAGATTTCAGCGCTTTATGTTTATTTTTAATAAATTGATCAACTTCTTCAATCAATGTTTTAACAAATGATTTAAGAATTGCAGTTAGTTGAAATGCTTTTATATGAATATTTTTTTTGTGAAAAATAATCTTATTAAGCTTCTCATCATTCTTTGTAATGATCCCTTCATTTATAATAAGTTCATAAACAATTTTCATCGAAATATTAAATTCTTCTGCTATTTTTTTACATAAATCATCGAAAGTGTACTTTAAATTTTTTGTAACAACTGTAACTCCATTGTTAGTTATGATTAAATTGGAATAATGTTTCTCAACTTGCATTGTTATAGATATATTCTTTTTTTCATGACTTTCCAATATATATGGACTTACATTTGAGCTTGAATATATTTGCGATATTTTCAAGCCTGCTTTTGTACAAATATTCATTGCACTCTGATAATGATTTTTTCCTAAAGTAGTAACTGAAAATAATGTTTCAAGTTTTTTTGCTGTTTTGCCAACAGGTAGTACATTATATGTTTTTACTTGGTCATCTTCATCTGTCAAATTAAATTGGAAAGGTTGGAATAAGATAGGAACTTCATCTTTCGAATTATTCATATTATAATATTCTTTGACTTTTACCAAAGCACTCTCAAAGTGTAATTCACTTATTTTTTCATTATTTAAATTAGAAATGTTTTCACTAATAAGTTTTTGTTTAATTTTAGCAAATGAAGTAGCATCAAAAATGACTGAAACTTCTTTAATTTTAGCAACAATTAATTTTTCTATCCTTTTAATAGCATTTTTGACAAATTCAATTGAGCTTATTGAATCTTCAGGGACAAATTTGTCAGAGAAGATTTCAATATTACTTGAATTAAATTTCTCGATTGCAATTACCGATATTTCATTAATAGACAGCCTCATTAAAACTAAAATATCTTTTTCCATTCCTATAATAAATTCCTTCTATTTTATTTTTGTTAATACTCTAAGCTTTGCACTTCTTGAGCGATTATTCAACTTTATTTCTTCTTCGCTAGGTAAATACACTTTAACTACTCATTCTTTTACTTCCTGAATTGGAAGTTTTGGATCAATTTTACTTTTTATAAGGTTTCCAAAAAAATTTTTTACAATCTTGTCTTCAATAGAGTGAAACGTTATTATTGCTAATACCGAATCCTTTTCCATAAATTCCACTGACTTTTCTAGAAGGATTTTGAGGGAATCCAATTCATTATTAACTGCAATCCTTATAGCTTGAAACACAGCTTTTGCTGGGTTCTTCATCCTAACAATTTTTGCAGGTAAGCTATCACGTATAATTTTTACTAACTCATCAGTTGTATTTATTGGTCGATTTTCAATAATGGCTTTCGCAATTGCTTTGGGCAATTTTACATCTGCGTTATTTTTGAAAATATCAACCAATTCAAACTCAGAATAATTATTTACAATTATATGTGCATTCAATGTTTGGCTCTGGTCCATTCTCATGTCAAGATTTGCATCTTTTGAATAAGAGAATCCACGACTTTTATCATCGATTTGTGGAGACGAAATTCCCAAGTCAACAAGAATTCCATTAACAGCTTTAATATCAAGTGAATCTAACACATCCTTAATTTTCATAAAGTCTGAATGCACTAGTTTGAAATTACTTCCTACTTTTGAAAGATAACTATTAGATTTTATAATAGCATTTATATCTTTATCAAAAGCAATCAGTAAACCATTTGGTATTCTTTTCAAAATTTCTTTTGAGTGTCCTGCTCTTCCGAGCGTCAAATCAAGATATATTCCATTTTTTTTAATATTTAAACTCGTAATGACTTCATCTAATAAAACTGGAATATGATCCATTATAATTTAATGCCCTTTTTGAACATTTCGTTTGTTAAGCTTGATAAATAATCTTCGTCTTCTAAATCTTTTTGTGATTTTGCATACATTTCATTTGATCACATTTCAATATGTGAACCAACTCCAACAAATACAATATCGTTTTTGATAGCAGTTGGTGTTAAATGTTGTTCAGAAATTGTGAATCTACCAATTTTATCAAGTTCTACTTCAACAGTATTGCCTAATATATAACGATTATATTTCTTAATTAAAGGATCTATTGCATTATTTGATTGAATTCTTTTAGCAAATTCTTCAAATTGAAATTTAGATCTTAGCTCAAGATTTTTATCTGCACCTATGGTGACATAAAAAACATTGCCAAGTTCTTCTCTCATTTTTGGAGGAATTATTGCTCTATTTTTAGAGTCAATGCATCTAAAATAAGTACCTAAAAACATTTACCACTCCTTCCCACTATCTACCATATTATACATATTAATAAATCTTATTTATCAAAAAACTATATTTTTGGTGTTTTAAATTTAATTTAGTTATTCATTATAAAAAATGCATAAAAAAAAGGACAAATGTCCACTTTTTATTACTTTTTTTGAAGATTAACGATCATTTAATGCTCTATAACCTTGAACTTTTTCACCTTTATAAAATCCACAAAACATACAAGCTCTATGCTGTTCAATTTTTTGAGAACAATTTTTACAAGCAATTAAATTCAGGTTTGTTAATGAATCGTGTGTTCTACGTGCGCGTTTTCTACGTTTGGATGTCTTACGCTTAGGAACTATAGCCATTTTTTCTCCTTGAAATTTCAATTTTTGCTATTGAATATATTTTATTTATTATAACATTTTTAAATAAATATGAATTTTATTTTTTTATATAAAAGAAATTAGTAAAATTTAAAGTATGTCAATAGGAATTATAGCTGAATATAACCCATTTCACAATGGTCATATTTATCAAATAAATTATATAAAAAACAAATTTCCAAATGAGAAAATTATTGTCGCAATGTCTGGTGATTATGTGCAAAGAGGTGAAAGAGCTATTGCCTCATTTGAGGATAGAAAAACTATTGCCTTAAAATATGGTGTAAGTGAAGTTATCGAAATTCCACAAGAATTTGTCATTCAGGCTGCTCATATATTTGCACAAAAAGCAGTGGAATTACTAAATATTCATAATGTATCAATAATTGTTTTTGGATCGGAAACAGATGATATTGAATTATTTTACAAAATTGCAAATACCATTAAAAATAATCCTGACGTTTATAATCATAATGTAAAATTAAATTTGAAAAATGGAAATTCTTTTCCAAAAGCAACTGCAATGGCGTTACAAACTATGTGTGGAAATTCATTTATAATGCCTAATGATATACTTGGTATTGAATATGTAAAAGCCATTGTCAATAATAATTATAATATTAGAGCTATTTCCATTAAAAGAGAAGTGGATTTTCATTCTGAAAAAACAATTGGAAATCTTGCATCAGCTACAAAACTTAGAAAAATGATATTTGGAGGTGAAGATATATCAAAATTTTCTCCAATGATTATTAATGAAAAACCCAAAAGAATAGAAGATGAATATCATGAATTTCAAAATATTATCAAAAATAAATCTTTGAATGAAATAGCTAAAATTGCATTAGTATCTGAAGGAATGGAAAATTTATTTTTCAAACATATTGATGAACCTAATTATGATGCCTTTATTAACAAAGTCAATTCCAAAAGATATACTTCTAGCAGAATTAAAAGAGTAATGTTGCAAATTCTTTTATTTTACAAAAGCAAATAAAAAGGACATCAAAGACATCCTTAATATTCTGTTTTATTATTTTTTAGTAAATTATTTGATTTAACAACACATTTTACCACAAACAGGGCATGATTCTACTCCTGATTTTGTTGTGCAGCTTTTACCTTCAGGATTGCATGATCCATTACAACATTTTTTATCTTCCATAAATATCTCCTTTTTGTCCAATAGCATTAAATAAATTTAATACATTCTGTTGACATATTCATTATAACTCATAATATTGGGAATTTTAATGAAATTAATGTAAAAAAATAATAACATTCACTTATTTAATAAAAAGCTATTATTATTGATTAAAAAACCATGCATGAAGCATGGTTGCATCTATAAGCCGCGTTCTGTTCTCCAAATGGATTGTTAATTATTTATCTAGGTTTTACCCTTTTGCAATTGATTCATTTCTCTCCTGCAAATTCCCCTACCAAAATTTGGGTTTCTAGCTCATGGAGTTTACCGCGTTTCACCTTAATTTAATAAGCTCGTCTCTGTGGCACTTGTCGTCTAGGCTTAGATTTATTAGATCTAACATGAACACTACCATTATCTCAAATGGTGCTAGCGCGGACTTTCCTCTACATTTCTGCAGCAATTAACCAATGCTAATTAATTATATATCTTTATTTAATATTAAATAATTTATCAAATGATTTTTTGAATGATTAAAAATTGTAGTTATAAAATAATTAGTTATTATTAAAATTAATTTCTTATATAATTCTATTATTAGAAATACTATAAATACTAATTAAATATGGAGGGATTTATGAATACTGGTTGAGTAATGTGAACCGTCATGGGAGTAATAGTTGCTGTTATGATTTTCTTCTTGGGCTTTAGTTACTTTCGTGATAAAAAGAAAAACAAAGTCATAATTTACAAAAAAATTGAATTAAAAAATATAACAGACAAAACATCGAAAGAAATTTCTTTAAGAATTAATACAATTGTGGAAGTTAATCAAGAGAAAATTGATAACTTTGTTCCATCAATTGGTGATCTAACAATGAAGGATATTAATACAATTTCAAAAGATTTATTGAAAAATATATATAAATCAAACCTTTTTAAAAAAATATATCTTGCTGAAGATTATGATCCAGAATTTGCTGATAATCTAAAAAGTTTAATTGATCAAAAATCAAATCATTGAAATAAAAGATGTACTAAAGAATTGAAATATTTTCTTAATCTTGAAACTGAATTAATGAATACTGAGCAATATTCTCAAATGAAAACTGAAATATTACAAAAGGTTAATGAGAAGTTTGATGAAAATAGAAAAAACACTATTGGAAAGCATCATACTGAGGAAAAAATAATTAATAATATGGAAGTTAATGAATCTTCCAAATAAATTAACACTTCTTAGAATTGTTTTAATCATTCCTTTTATTACATTTATGACAATATTTTTAATTGAAGGAAATATGAAATTTGATACATTAACATATGATAGTCCAGAAATTGTTTGATTATATTTATCTGGAATAATTTTCGTTTTAGCAATGTTTACAGATTGACTTGATGGTTTGTTAGCAAGAAAAAATAATCAGGTAACTTCATTTGGTAAATTATTTGATCCAATTGCAGATAAAGTAATGACTACTAGTGCAATGGTTTTTCTATTATTATTTAATTACACATTCATTTGATTAGTTTTAATTTTTATTTTAAGAGATATTTTAGTAGATGGATCTAGAAATTTGGCTGCTATGAAACAATTAAAAATCGAAGCTTCAATTTATGGAAAATTAAAAACTGTTATTCAATCTATATCAATAATTATTTTATTTTTTGTAACACCTGCCATTCAAAACAAAGAATGATTAGAAATATTACTTTTAAACATTCCTTTAATAATCGCAGGATTACTAAGTATTATTTCAGGAGCATTATATTTTAAAAATATTATCCCTTATTTAAATACTAAATAAGACATTTAGAACTATTTAATTCTTTTTGTTTTTTTGCGCTTAAATTGCTAATTATTTGTTGAGATTTAGTGTCTTTAAAAATATGATTATAAATTTCAAGATAATGAGCAACTGGAATAAATTTAATTTCTGAAGTAACTTCTTTAGGAATGTCAATTAAGTTTCTTTTGTTATCTTTTGGAATGAAAATTTGTTTAATACCTTGTCTTAGAGCAGCTAAAGATTTTTCTTTTAATCCTCCTATTGCAAGCACTTTACCTCTTAAAGTTATTTCACCTGTCATACCAATTAAATTTGAAACAGGTTTACGAGTAAGAGCAGAAATAATAGATGTTGTGAATGTGACACCAGCAGATGGACCATCTTTGGGAACGGCTCCTTCTGGAACATGTATATGAATTGTATTTTCATCGAAATCAAAATTAATATCAAAATCTTTTGCATTGGATCTTATATAAGCAAGAGCAATTTGTGCCGATTCTTGCATAACATCTTTAAGTTGACCAGTTAATTTTAATTCACCTTTACCAGGAAAAGTTGTTACTTCAATTGGTAATGTTGAACCACCATAAGCTGTATAAGCTAATCCATTTACCGAACCTATTTGTTCTTCTTTATCAATATCTTCATCAGTAAATTTAATTACACCTAAAAATTTAGTAATTGTTTTATTTTCAATAACAAATGAGTCCTTTATTTTTCCTTCAACTATTCCTAAGGCAATTTTTCTTGCTATCTTATCAAGAACTCTTTGTAAATTTCTAACTCCAGCTTCCATAGTGTAATGTTTAATTATATGTTCCAATTGAACATCTGTTATTTGAAATTCCTCAGGTTTTAAAGCATTTTGTTTAATAACTTTTCCAATTAAATATTTTCTAGCAATATTAACTTTTTCCAGAATTGTGTATGAATTTAATTCAATGATTTCAACCCTATCAATAAGAGCAGCAGGAATATTTTCATAATAATTGGCCGTAGCTATAAACATAACTTTTGAAAGATCATATTCAATTTCCAAGTAATGATCTTGGAAATTTGCATTTTGTTCTGGATCTAAAACTTCCAGCATTGCAGAAGATGGATCGCCTTTATAATCGGATGACATTTTGTCAATTTCATCTAATAAAATAACCGGATTAGAAACCCCACATTTTCTAATGGCTTGAATTATTTTACCTGGCATAGCTCCAACATATGTTCTTCTATGACCTCTAATTTCGGATTCATCTTTTATTCCACCAAGTGAAATTTTAATGAATTTTCTATCTAAAGACTCAGCAATTGCTTGAGCCAAAGAAGTCTTACCTGTTCCTGGAGGACCAAGTAAAGTAATAATAGGAGCAGAATTTTGTTCAGTAGGTTTATTATAACCATTTGCTTTTGTAAAAATATCTTCACTAATTTCAACATTATTTTCTGAAAGTAATCTATAAGGTTTAGTAGTTGTAGGGTTTTGATTTTTGTTATTAATAATAACAGCTAAAAATTCTATAATTCTTTCTTTAACATCCTTCAAACCGAAGTGATGTTCCTCAAGAATTCTCTTTGCTTTCTTTATATCTATTGATTCAATATTTGTTTTCTTTCAAGGAAGAGAAGTTAATAAATCTATATAGGTTCTACTAATGTTTGCTTCAGGTGAAGAAGCCATCATATTTTTCAATCTTGATTTTTCTTTTTTTATTGCAAAAAGAACTTCTTCAGGATAAATTTTTTTATTATCTTCAGAACTTAGAATTGTTTCAACTTTATCCTCAGTTTCATCTTCATCACCTAGTTTATTTCTAATAACTTTCATTCTCTCACGCAATAAAAATTCTCTTTGTTGACTATCTAAATTCTTTTTAATGTCTTTATCAAGATCAACATCTAGCTCTAACATATTTTTGTAACTTATCAATGATGTTAAAAAATGTTTATATTGCTCTAAAATGTTTTTTGCAGAAAAAATTCTATACTTATCTTCAAAAGAGAATTCTATTACTGAAGCGATACTATTAATAAAATTTTTTTGACCCATAGAATTTTTAAGAATTGAAATGTTTTTAGAAGGAAATAATGTTTCACCCTTCGAAATCGAAGAAATTACTGTATCAATCTTATCAATATAAATTTCCAATTCTTTTTCAGAAACATTTTCATCAATTTGATCAAATTCAAAATCACCTGAAAAAAATGGTAATCCTTCCTCATTTATTTCTGAAGTATTAATATCAATAACTCTTACTCTCTTTTCACAAATTAAATTTAATTTTAAATGTCCTCCAGGTAAAGGTTCTGCACTAGTTATAATACATTGAGTTCCATATTCATAAAGATCTGATTTATCTTTAATAGTTGCTAAATCAATATCCCTTTGTGAAACAATAACTATTTTGCTCGAAAACAAAATTTTTGACATATTAACTGAGTTTATTGATTTCTTTCGACCTACTTCTAATGTCATTGGTGTAGTTTCGAAGCCGACTATTTCTCTTGATGGTATAAATGGTAAATTCATAAGTTCTCCTTTTTAACATTTTTAACTAATTAACACACATAATATTATGAACATATTAATTAATATAAACAATTATAAACAAAAAATATGAAATATTATATTTAATGATAAATTATGATAATTTCATGAGTTTTAAAGAATAATTTTCTATATTTTACCAATATTTTTTGATAATCCATACAAAATGGCAGAATTAATTCCTAATGAAAACAAATTAAATACTCCATAAACCAATATGATTCCTCCTCAGTAATTTGGTACAATGAAAATTGTAGATAATCAACTTGATTTATATTGTTGCATTAATTCAATAAAATTAAGTGAAAAACTATTATTTGAAATAATATTTAAAAAGATTGGTGTAAATATCATTCCATTTAAAGCAGTTACAATTATTGTTGTTCAAAATATAGAAAATACTAATGATAAGGCATAATTTTTATTCTTAAATAATTTGTTACCAATGGTAATAAAGCTAACAAAAAATAAACATGTTATTGCAAAGATTATTTTACCGACAAAAAATAGATCAATAAGTCCTATATTTGTTCCAGGGAGAAATGGGTGTATAATAAAATTACTTAAAAGAGTAATTAATCCATATTTTCAACCAGTAATGAAAAAAGACATTGCTATAAAAGAAATTGCAAGATCTAATCTTAAAAAAGAGGCCCCTAAAACAAAAGGAATGACATTCGAAATGGTTGTGCTAATTAATGAAAGTGATAACATCAATGCCGAAAACACTAATGAAAAAAATATTGATTTGTTTTTAGAAAATATCATAATTAATCCTTAAAGATTTAAAAAATTCTCTTATATTAATAAAATTAACCAATTGCAATATCCTCTTCAATATATGAAAATTTAAATTGTCTGTTTTTATGACTTCTTCATACAAGTAATGTTGAAGAAATACCGAGTTGTCCAATGAACATCATTAATATAATTGATAATTGAGATATTACATTTAATTTACTAGTTATTCCTGTTGAAAGACCTGTTGTTCCAAAGGCTGATGAAACTTCGAATAAAACATCAATAAATCCAAATTCATTGGATGGATTACCATGTATAGAAGAAGTTGTTATAAAGGTAACTAGAAATACCATAATTATAGAAATTGAGAAAACGACGCCAGCTGTATCTGTTGTTTCTTTTGGAATTTTTCTATTGAAAATTCTAACATTAGGAACACCTCTAATTTTAGATCATATTGTTAAAACAATTAAGGCTATTGTTGTAGTTCGAATTCCACCAGCTGTTGATGAAGGTGCTGAACCAATAAACATCATTATTGAATATAAAATAATTGTTGGTTGAGAAAAAGTTTGAAAATCAACAGTGGAAAAACCAGCATTACGTGTAGAAAATGTATTAAAAAAAATCGCCATAACTTTTGAGCCTGTATCATGTTCTTCTTGTCATAAAGGGACTTTTGTAATATTTAAAGCTCTTTCCGCTGTTACTTCAAAAGAAAATGCAAATATTAATCCAACTAGTGAAATGATGAAATAAGATATACAACTTATTTTGGAAAATAATGAAAATTTTGGTTTCCCAGGTAATTTACGAATTTTATGATTTACTCATGAATATGTATCATAAATAACTGGATATCCAATTCCACCAATTACAAATAATATTATGAACATTATTTGTAAAAAATATGTTGAATAATATGGTTCAAGTGAACTAGGACCAATGATATCGAAACCAGCATTATTTATAGCGCTTATTGAGTGAAAAATTGCAAATCTTATTGATAGACCAATATCTCCAACAGGATTGTTTTCAGAATTAATAGTTGAAGGAGCTTCAAAATAAAATAAAAAGGAAAGAATAACGGATGAAATAGAAATTAAAATCAAAATTAAACTTACTGAAACAACAATGGTTTTCATTGAAAGATTAGCATCCTTTGCTGAACGCTCTTTACCTAAAATATTACTTGTAATCAAATTAAGTTTTCGATTGAAAATAAAATTAAATATATAAACCTTCATGGCAAAAATTCCTATTCCACCTAAAAAAATTAATATTGCTATAACGGCTTGTCCGAACATAGATCAAGTTTCGGAAGTTACAAGAGTAACTAATCCAGTATCACTAAAAGCACTAGCTGCAGTAAATAAAGCATCAATATAAGTTACATCAGCACCTTCAGCATGTGAATAAGGATTTAAAAGTAATAATGAACTCAAAAATGTTACTAAAAAATAAGTAATAAAGATAATTTTAATATTAGATAAATTGAAAAAGAATAATTTAATTTTTTTCAGATAAGGTTTAATATTAAAATTATCTTTGTTTTTATTTTTCATATTTAAGTATTATACTAATAAAATAATGTAAAATTGTTTAAAAGTATATGTGAGGTTTGCATGGCAAGAAAAGATATATGTGTAATTGGAATGGGACGTTTTGGAAGTGCTGTTGTTTCTAAATTAATTGATTTAGAACAAAACATTCTTGCAATTGATAAGGATGAGCAAAAATTGACACAATTTAAAGATAAAACAGTTAGCTCTATTATATTAGATGCTGCTGACATGAATGCTCTTAAAGCAATTGGAATTTCAAATATTGATACTGTTGTCGTTGGTGTTGGTGATAATATTGAAATAATTGCAGCATTATTAGAACTTAAAATTAAACACATTATTGCAAGAGCAAAAACACATAGGCATGCTCGTGTTTTGAAACAAATTGGTGTTGACGTTATTATTAGACCTGAAGAAGAATCAGGAACTAGAACTGCTTTAATTGCAACAAATGCAAACTTTATTAATTTTTCACTTTCACTTAAAGAAATCGGTGATGGTTTTGTTATTGGTTCAACTGCTGTTAGAAATGAAAAATATGTTGGTATTCCTTTAAAAGACCTCTCGCTTAATAAAATGGGAATTACAATTGTTCTTGTAAAAGAAAATGCAAATAGTGTGCTTCCAAATGGATTAGTAAAATTAAACCACAATTCTGTAATAACAATTGTTGGTAAGGTTGATAAAGTTACAAAATTTATCGGAATTTTAAATAAAGACATTGAACCTGAAAAGAAAACAGGAATGTTCCAAACAAATGGCAACACATTAGTTTAAGCTTTAAATAATTTAAGTTTATTGTTCTCTCGATATCCACGACCAACTTTGGCCACTTCTTTATTGTCAATTAATACAGCATCACAACTAAATCCAATGTTTATTTTTAAAATAGATTCACCTACTCCATAAGAATCAACTGGAGCATTATTTTTTTCAAATTCATCTATTCTTTCTGGAGTGAATCCTGACGATACAATTATCTTAACATGTTTTCCATTATGTTCATCTAGAGCTTTTCTAAGTCTTTTGATTTGTTCAACATTTACACCATATTGTGGAGTTTCGTTTTCAAACATTTTGTCTACCATGTTAATAGAAGTATCAATTCTAACACCTCATAATTTATGATTAAAAGCTTTTAAAACTGCTAGTGAATCAGAAATAACATCATTATTAAAATCAACCAATGCAATAAATTCTTGTTCTTCAGGAAATGTCTCCATATATGCTTTCATGGCAGCAACTAAATCACCATTAAAATGTTGAATTAAAATATGTGGTATAGAACCAAAAATAACTTCCTCTTTTCCTTGAGCTCCAACATATGTTGAGTGACCAATTATTCCAGCATCTTCTACCGCTTTACCATCGATCTCCTGATTGATATAATGATCTCCACGATCACCCATATAAACAATGTTTTTTCCTCTTGCTGCCTTAAGACATTTATATGAATTAGTTGCTATTGATGTCGAGCGTGCTAGAATACCATCAATCACACCTTCATAAATGCCAAAATATTCATATTTGCCAGTTAATTGTAAAACAGGTTCTAATGCATTGATTATTGTTTTATCTTCTAAATATTTAATTTCATATTTAGAAGTATCAGTATTTTCTTTTAATAATTTTAATACTTCTTTCATTCCTGACAACAAAACATCATCACTTCTTTGAAAAAATTGTACGGTTACAATACTATCAGGTTTGTATTTTTTAATTATTGATTCAGTAATCAAAAAATATTTTGCTACATAATTTTTTATTTCCATTCTAATTCCTTTTTAGTGTAGTTATATAATATTTTAACATTTATGAAAAAATATATATAATTTTAATTATGATTAAAAAATATTACAGTTCTTTCATGCTTTTTAATAAAAAACACTTCGAAGAAAACAAAAAAATTATCATTACAAATATTTCATTATTCTTAGGATTAATATTAATATTAATATTAATTGATCAACTTACAAAAACCTTCTTATTTACATGAGCTCCTGAAGTTCCTGGAATAAAAAGGCAGGGTGATGGAATTATAAAATTCGACTTTGGAGTGTTCGGAATAAAATCAGTTGCAAATTATGGGGTTACTGTTTTTGGAGGTTTATTTCCAACTTGATTGCTTCATGTTTTTAGTATTTTTATATTTCTAATTTGTGGAATTTTTGCTATTTATTCTCATGATAAATTATTAATTTTTGCAATTGCTTTTACATTTTCTGGAACATTTGGAAATTTTTTAGACCGAGCAATGTTTGATGGTGCTGTAAAAGATATAATATTTATTCCTTGATTAAAAGATTTTAATTTTGTAAGTGGGGTTTTTAATTTTGCTGATACTTGATTATTTTGTGGATCATCAATCGCTATTATATATATTATTATTCTTGGTGTTAGACATTATAAACATAATAAATTTTAATAAAACAACCCACCTTCATGATGGGTTGTTTTATTTAATTTAAAGAATTAATTATATATAATTGAAAGTCTATCATTTAATAACGATTACATTAGTGATAACTAATGTAGCCACTATAATAACAGCAATCATTATCAATAATATTATTGACATTAATCAATAAAATAATTTTCTATTTTTTGGAGCTTTAATCACTTCATGATTTTTTGTGGTTTGAGGTTCTATTGTTTTAGTATTATTAAGAGTTTTTTCAGTAGTGTTTGCAGTAGTGCTAGCAATAGGTTTTTCAATCTTTTGAACCGCAGTGTTTCTTGTAATTCTTTGTTGTTGTGTTGCAGAAGCATTTCTATTCATTGGTCTTTCATTAGAATTTTTTTCTCTTGCATTGTTTGCATCATTTTTAAAAGCAAATTCAGAAGTATCATATTGAGGAGCTGAAAGATTTAAAGTTGATGTAGCATATTGAGCATAATAATTTGGATCAAAAGCAGAATTTTCATCAGCCATAATTGGCTCATTAACTATTGGTTCCAAAACTGTAGTTCTACTAACAATTCTTGGAGCTTGTTGATGAGTTTGTTGAATAACAGGTTGAATTATAGGTTGAATTAAAGTTTCAGTAGGAGTAGATGAATTATTGTATGAAGAATTATTCATTGTATATGGATTAAAAATCA
>JBOFXM010000070.1:0-2685 GCA_051654165.1 Metamycoplasmataceae bacterium | reverse complement strand
TGTTGATGTTGGACATAATGTAGATGGCATCCAAAAAACACTTAATCATTTTAGAAATAGTAATATTTTTTTTGACCAATTTGTTGTTTCAATTTCTTCAGATAAAAACGTTAAAGAGATCATGAAAAATTTTGATAGTAAAATAACTTTAATTTATCAAAATAAAAGTTCTAGAGCTTTAGAGTATTTGGATTATCCAAAAGAATTTGAGAAAATTTATGTACTTGAAAATTTTATTAAAAAGCTTGACAAAAAAACACTGTTTATAGGATCATTTTATTTTGTAGAAGAGGTGTTGAGGTTGGTGAAATATGACATTAATACCAAAATTTAAAAATCATCTGAAAAATCATTTTAAATTTACTGTTTTCGATATTGCATTAATGGGAATGTTTATGGCCATGTATTTCGTTGTGGTTTTTTTATTGAAACAATTTTTACCAGGTGTTTTTAATATCAGTATTGAAACATTATTCTTTATTATATTCGGAATTGTTTTTGGGCCAATCAAAGGTGCATTATTTTCGATAATGTGTGATACGGCATATCAATTATTTTTGGGAGGAATTGCTTTTTGAATGATTGAATATGCAATTGTTCCACCATTAATTTCAATATGTGCTTGAGGATTAATGTTCTTTTATGAAAAACAAAATAGGTTTCGATTTATTTTTCCAAATGTAGTTTTAATATTAACAATTGCTGGAATTATTGGATTTTTTATATATCAATTTATTAATAATTCTTTTATGTTTGATAATAGTGTTATAAATCCACAATTAGTATTTTGATTAATGATTGTTTTATGTGTTTCATTAATTGCAACAATTAGTATCACAATGATTTTATATAGAATAAATAAGCAAGAAATTTATGTTAGGATTCTTTATTTAGTTGCGGTTGTTGCTGTCATTTTAATAATATTTAGATGATTATGAGGTCCTTATGCATATGTCATGTTTTTTAATAGATTTTTATCTTCAGAAAATAATCCTGATAAAGTTATGTCAATTCAATATCCGATAACATTAGCAGGAATTGCCATGAAAACTACTTATGTTTTACCTATTTTTGTCATTATTTTGATACCTACTTTAACAGTTATTTCTTATGGAAAGAAAAATTATTTTTCAAATAGAAATAATTAATTTTCTTTTTATATATAATTTAAAAACATGAATAATAAGAAGAGCACTTACACTAAACGTAGAGTCAAAAGAATGAAAAATGTTGAAATAATTTATAGTTATGAATTATTTAATGAGGCTATAAATGTTGATAGGATATTTTCAGAAGAAAATATTGACAATAATCAATTGAAAATTATTACTGCTATCCAGAAAAATTATGATTCCTTTGTAAGAACGGCAAAGTTATTTTTGGATGATGATTGAACATGAGTTAGAATACCACCATTAACAAGAGCTATAATTTTATGTGCTTCTGCAGAATTATGAATCATAGATAAAAAAATAATTATTAATGAATACATTGAAATAACAAAAGATTTTATTCCAGATGAAACATATAAATTCATAAATAAAATATTGGATAAAATAGAGAGTGTTTATGAACAAATCAGAATTAACAAAAATAAATAATATTAAATCCAATATGGTAAGAAGAGATAAATATAAAGAATATAAATCAATCTTTAAAAATAAACAAACAAGATTTTTATTATCAAAAATGGCAATAATTTTCGAATCGTGAATGTCAGATGAAGATTTATCAGAAATTGAATTATCATTTATGAATAATCCTACACAAGATCATTTAATAAATACCATTGATGAAATATCTAAAACATTTAATGAAAAATTTATTAATTTAGAATGAAAGAAATTTGGAATTTGTTTGTGATATGTTTTTCAAATGTCAATCTTTTATAATAAAAGGAGAAAGATTCCTTGTGAATATACTGTCGATAATTTTGTTTCTCTTAACAATATTAAAAGATACAATTTTGCTAAATGACTTAAATCTTTATATGAAAGTGAAAACATTGATTTTAATAAATATGTCATAAAAGTTTTGGAGATAATTATTTAATGACATTGTTAGAGAAATTAATATTGATGAATTATGATGAAAAATTAGCAAATTCACTAATTAAAATAGGAAATGTTTTTGTTGATAATGAAAAGGTTATCACACCAAAAATAAAAATAAAAGAAAATGCTGTTATTAAAATTAAAGAAAGTAAGAAGTATGTAAGTCGTGGTGCATACAAACTTCTAAGTGCTTTGGAAGATTTTCAAATAAATCCTAGTGGCTTAATTTGTTTGGATATTGGATCTTCGACTGGCGGTTTCACGCAAGTACTTTTGGAAAAAGAAGCAAAATTTGTTTATGCTCTTGATGTAGGAACTAATCAATTAGATTACAAATTAAGATCTGATGATAGAGTTAAATCTTTAGAAAAAACGAACTTAAAATCAATTAATAAAGAAATGTTTGAGCAACAAATTGATTTAATAGTATGTGATGTTTCATTTATAAGTTTAAAATATGTATTTGATGTTATTTCGGATCTATTATTGAAATCAAGTTTTTTTATTGCTTTAATTAAACCACAATATGAAATAAATAGCAATGATGTTTCGAAAAAAGGTTTTGCAGAAATTGAATTACATCAAGAAATAATTGATAAAATTGTACAATATAGTAAAGATAATTTCGAAT